>CALMMX010000384.1 GCA_937868545.1 uncultured Bacteroidota bacterium | reverse complement strand
TATGAAGTTATGTATTTAGGTGGTGGTGCTAGTTTGCAATTTGCAATGGTGCCATATAATTTATTAAGTGAAAATGGTTATGCGGCTTATGTAAACACTGGTGTTTGGGCTAGTAAAGCAATTAAAGAAGCAAAAATTATTGGAAATACTAAAGTTATTGCTAGTTCTGAAGATAAAAACTTTAATTATATCCCTAAAGGTTATGAAATACCTACTGATGCTGATTATTTACATATCACATCGAACAATACAATTTATGGAACTCAATTAAAAGAATTTCCTAAAACATCAATTCCTTTAGTTTGTGATATGAGTTCTGATATTTTTAGCAGAAAAGTGAATGCAAAAGATTTTGCTTTAATTTATGCTGGTGCTCAAAAAAATATTGGACCTGCAGGTAGCACAATGGTTATGGTAAAAAAAGATGTACTAGGAAAAACTGGTCGTAAAATGTTATCAATGCTAGATTATCAAGTGCATATTAAAGGTGGAAGTATGTATAATACACCTCCAGTATTTCCTATTTATGTTACAATGCTTACTTTACGTTGGTTAAAACAAAATGGTGGAGTTAGCTGGATTGAAAAAATAAATCAACAAAAGGCAGATTTATTATATAACGAAATTGACAGAAACACACAATTTGTTGGAACAACTGCAAAAGAAGATAGAAGTAATATGAATGCATGTTTCCTATTAAATAAAGTTGAACTAGAACCAGAATTTGATAAATTGGTTAAAGAGGCAAACATTAGTGGTATTAGAGGTCATCGTGATGTTGGTGGATACAGAGCATCTATGTATAATGCATTGCCAATAGAAAGTGTTCAAGTGTTAGTTGATGTAATGAAACATTTTGAGTCTAAATTTGCTTAAGCAATAATATTAGGTCATTGGCGATTATTTTTAAAAAATATAATGTGGTTTAGTAACCAGTATGATTTTTCAGTTAATAAGTTGTATTAACTGGAATCAAAAATGTAATATGAAAAATAAGCTTTCTGTAATACTATTTATTTTATCTGTGAATTTATTTTCACAAGAAAATTTGAAAGTTACAGAATTGCCTCGCTTTTCAATTAGAGCTAATATTGGAATACCGAAAGTTGTATCAAGTAAGGCATTACGTAATTCATTTTCAGGAGTAGTTTCTCCAGATATAAATGTAACAACCTATTTGTTTTCGCACTATTTTATTGGTGTGGGTTATAATTACACCTATTTTCAAGCTCAAAAATATTTTAGAGACCAATCGGTAAATACAAATATGCAAATGCAAAATGGGTATTTAAAAGTAGGTTATGATAAATTTGTAACTAATAGTGCTTTTACAACTGTTTCTTTAAACATGGGCTATGGTTCCTCAAAATATCAAGGCATTGTTTATAAATCTGATTCATTAATAGGCAAGAGCCCTACAAGTTTTTCAAGTGCCTTTATTGAACCACAATTAGGTATTAATTTTTTAGTTGAACCAAATTTTGGATTTGGTGGATTTGTTTCATATCACTATAATTTCTCAAGTTTTAATCCAGCATATCCTGGATTTGATAAATGGTTGAATTATTCTAATTTAAGTAATAAATGGAATGCAAGTATGATAACACTTGGATTTGGTTTTTATTACGGTATAGGAAAACAAAAATAAAATTATGACTAACATTGCTATTTTTGCCTCGGGCTCTGGATCTAATGCCGAAAATTTGTTTAATTATTTTAATAACGACAAACGTGTAAAAATTAAATTGGTTGTTACTAATAACGATAAGGCTGGTGTAATTGAGCGTGCAGAGCGTCATAAAAAGAATGTACAGCTTATAAGTAAAACGGCATTAAATGAATATACTGATAAGATTATAGAATTTCTTAAAGCTGAAGGTATTGATTTTATTGTATTGGCTGGTTTTTTATTAAAAATGCCAGAAGCATTTATTAAAGCATTTCCAAATAAAATTATAAATATTCATCCATCCTTATTACCAAAGTATGGTGGAAAAGGTATGTATGGTATGCATGTGCACGAAGCAGTAATAGCTAATAACGAATCAAAAAGTGGAATTACTATTCATTTTGTGAACGAAGAATACGATAAAGGAGAAGTGATTTTACAAAAAGAATGTGTATTAGATAGGACTGATACTGCAGAATCTTTGGCAAAAAAAATACATGCTCTTGAAATGGAATTTTTCCCTAAAGCAATAGAAACGTTATTATAACATTTCTATAGTGTTGTTATTTATTTAATAAATTATACAGTTTATACATTCTGTTTGTTTTACTGATTTTATTGGTTTATTTTTAGTTTATAGTTATTTATCCCCGAAAATAATTTAAAACTATACTAAGCCTATGAAAAAAATATTACTTGTATTATTTGTATTTATATCTATTGTTTTTAAAGCTCAAACACTTTATTTCAAATGTACTACAATTTCAGCGCCTAGCGTTTATCCTTGGGGAGTAGCAACAAATTGGTATCAAGATCCTTTATGTACTACAACATCAACTAGTGGAATTCCAACTAGCGCAAATGACGTTGTTATTAATTCAAATGCCTTTACAGCTAATGGTCAAAAAATTGATTTTGATCAAGCTTCTATGGCATGTAAAGGCTTTACAGTTAGCTATGCAGGAACATTTACCAATGTAGCCATGCAATCTGTTCCTGCCAAAGTCTTAAATGTGTTTGGGCACTTTGACCTATCAGCTTTTGACAATTCTAAATTATCTATATCAAATTGGAAAGGTGATATCGTTTTTAATCCTGCAAACATTAGCACTTTAAATGTATTAACTGGAGGTAAAACTTTGGTATTGAATAGTATTACAATACCAGGAAATACAACAACATATACAGTAAATTTTAATGATTCTTTGTTTTTAAATAGAGTTGTACCTATTGCAGGAAATATTGGTAACATTAATATTGGAACAGGATACACAAACGCAAATGCAGTTATAGTATATTTTAATGATTTGGTAACGCTTGGCTCAATCAATTCGTTTCCGGCTGTTTGTGATCAACATTCAAGTATTTATATTGTTTCTGGAATTGTCAATTTTAATAACGGTATATTTAATACTTTGCCTATTTCATCGTATCAGGTTTCTACTTATGCACCTGGATATGCAGGCAACACTGGAGGTATTGTAGCAAGTAATTCATGTTCAATAACTTTGTTACCTCAAACTTATACTAATGTAGCATATCCTATTGCTCGACAAATTAATAATATTGGAACTTTGCAACTTATAGGTACAACTGCTATTAATTCACCAACTGTAAATGCAACAAATCAAACAATAAGAATAAATGGACTTGTTAATGCAGATTATTCACGGTTAAATTTTACTAATTCTGTTATAAATGCAAATTTATATAACGGTGGATATTCATGGCTTATTGCAAACACATCAACATTAACAGCAACAAATAGTACGTTAAATGTTATTCCTAATGGCAAATCTTTATTATTTAATTCTGCTTTGTATTTTAGACCAACAAATATTTATAATATTATTAATATTTTTGATAATGTTTTAGTTCAAAATGTTGGTGGGACTTTTTCAACCAAGGAATTTAATGTAACAGTCCCTAATAAACTAGTTACACTACAAACAGGAACTTCCTATTGTAATATTTTACCAAATGGTGCGGTATATTTAGCGCCTGGCACAAACTTAGGTGCTCCTAATATACTTGGTCCATTAACTAGCACCTTAACAACTTTAAATTTTAGTTTTGCTCCAACTGCCTCTTTAACAATGATAGGATCTTGTTCTCAAAATATTATCTTAAATAATGTTGGGTTTTTGCTCAATACTACACCTTTATCAAATATAAATGTTGATAATTTAATTATAGATGATTGTGTTGCTACTGGAATATTTTCCCCTTATAATGCAGGTGTTAACAGTCGAAAAATCTATTCTAAAACAAGTACTGGATGGTTAGTAAATTGTTTGCCTACTCCGCGTACTATTTATTGGCAAGGCCCTATTACTGGTGGCAATTGGTCTGATGTTAATAATTGGAGTTCTAATCCACTAGCATCTCCATCTAGTACACAAACTCCAATTTCTGTGGGTTCATGTTTACCTACCGAAAGTGATTCAATTGTTTTCCCAGCCTTATCAAATGTCATTTTAAATCAAGCTTTTTTCTATTCAAACTCTGTTAATTTTGTATCAACAGCTACTTTATCAGCTGAAGCAACTGCCTATGCATGGAGTCCATTAGATAAAAATTGGAATATTTATGGTGGTTGGTGGGCCACAAATAAATTGAAAAATAATTATGGTGCTAAAATTACTTTTAAAGGATTTAATAATTTCAGATGTATAAAAACTGGAGGAGTTCCATTTGGAGGAAATACAACTAGGGGAAATTTAACTTTTTATGCGACTACCCCTCCAGATTTAAGTTGTGTACCCATTACTACTGTTACTAGTGGTGGCTGGCTCCTTTTAGATTCTCTATTTATGTATACAGGAGTCGAAAATGGTGGACTTAATATTGTGAGAGGTAATTTTAGGACATACAATCCGAATCCAATGTATGCATCTTTCTTTCCTATGTCACAAAAAAGCGGAAGCATAATTGTAGCTGGAGGTTCAGCACCACTCACTTTTTATAATACCTCTTCATTTCC
>CALMMX010000383.1 GCA_937868545.1 uncultured Bacteroidota bacterium | reverse complement strand
TTAATTTAACGCTTTGTTAAAGATATAATATTTATACAATGATTAATAATTTTTTTAAAATATTTTTTTTAAGTCAGTTTACTGCAAAAATTAATACTCCAACTGCACATATCCTTTGTAAGTTTCATTTTTTCCATCATCACCAAAATCAAATAAAACATAGTATGTGCCTTGTGGGAGCAAATCACTACCTGTTCCAGTATTTACGTTAGGTTTTCCATCCCACTCATTGTTGTATTTTTCTTTTTGATAAACTACGTTTCCCCATCTATTAAAAATAGTGAGCTTGTTGTTAGGGAATTGATAAATGCCTTTAATTTCAAATACATCATTTTTGCCATCGTTGTTAGGAGAGAAAATTTCAGGAATAAAGAAGGATGTAAAGCAATCTAAAGTAATTTCTAGTTGTTTACTGCAATTATTAGCATCAGTAACAGTAACAGTATAAGTAGAGTTCGTAATATTAGTATTACTTGGAGTTGTGCTACCATTGTTCCAAAGGTATGTGTATGTTGGAGTGCCACCAGTTACTCCAACAGTAAGGGACCCATTTGTATAGTTGCCACAATCAGGTTTAACAGTGTCTGTAATGCTAATATTCATATCTTGAGAAATCCCAAGAATTTCAACGGTATTGGTTTTAGTACAATTATTATTATCTGTAATTGTAACTGTGTAAATGCCTTGTGCTAGATTTGTACCTGTGCTAGTAGAACCACCACTCGGTAACCAGTTATATGAATAGATAGGAGTGCCACCAGTAGTAGTAACTGAAGCAGAGCCATTATTACCACCAAAACAATTTACATTAATAATGTTACTAATAGCAGTTGCTAATACTGTTGGTTCAGTAATTACAAAGGTTTGAGTAGATTGGCATAAACTTGCATCCATAACAACAATGCTATAGTTACCTGCAGTTAAACTTGAAATGGAAGTGCTATTACTGCTATTACTCCAAGTGTATGAATAGGCTGGTGTTCCACCACTAGCAATAACGCTAGCACTGCCACTAGCTTGCCCATTACATAGTACGCTGTTGGTACTCACAGTTACAGATGGAGCTGTAGGATTAGTGATAGAAGCAGTTAAAGTGTAAGTGCAGCCATTTCCATCAAAAACAGTTAAATTATTATTACCAGCAGGAAGACTATTGGTAATAGCTGATGTAGATGTATAGGTAGGAAAAGGAGCAGGTGGAGACCAAGAATAAGTGTAAGAAGGAGTTCCGCCCGTAGTAGTAATTGTTGCAGAACCATTAGCTAAACCACAATTGGAGGTAGAAGTATTAGTAACTGTTGCATTTAAAATTGGAGGTTGTGTAATAGAAAAAGTTTGTGTTCGAATGCAACCTTTAGCATCTTTAATAGTAGCTGTATAATTACCTATACCAAGGCCCGAAGCAGTGTTTGTAGTTGATAGAACACTAGGAGTCCAACTATAAGTATAACCCGGAGTACCACCAGCTGCAATTAAACTAGCAGTTCCACTATTTCCACCAAAACACAAAACATTAGTTTGAGTTGTAGCGGCAACACTTACAGCACTTGTTGGTTGTGTAATAGAAATTGTTTTAGTAGAAATACATCCATTAGCATCTTTAACAGTAGCTGTAAAAATACCAGCACTAAGTGCACTAGCAGTATTTGTAGTAGACGAAACACTTGGAGACCAGCTATAAGTATAACCTGGCGTGCCGCCACTTGCATTTACTTGAGCTGAACCTGTTGATGCCCCAAAACAAGTTACACTACTAATACCAACTGCAACTGAATTAACGGCACTTGTTGGTTGAATTACAGATAGTGTTTTTGTGGTAATACAATTGTTTAAATCTTTAACGGTAACTGTGTAAATTGAGCCAGAGCTTAAGCCAGATGCTGAATTTGTTGTTGATGCAATTGCTGGAGCCCAGCTATAAGTATATGCAGGCGTTGCCCCGCTTACAGCAACAGTTCCACTACCAGTTGCAGCCCCAAAACACGAAACACTATTTGTAGAAGGTGTTACAGTAAATGCAGTAGGTTGAGTAATTGTAAATGTTTGGGTTCTTGCACAATTGGGGTCTTTAATATTAACAGTATAATTACCAGCTGTTAAACCTGTAACAAATGTATTTGTAACAGTAGTTAAAGTTCCTAAGCCTGCAGAGGTTAAATTCCAAGAATAGTTTGTAAGTGAAGAAGTATTACTTACATTAAGGGTTGCAGACCCCGAACTACCTAAATTACATTTTACATTTGAAGGTGTAAAAGTATAAGTTAAATTATTATTTACAGAATAGGTTGTAGTGCCAGTAATAAAGCAACTAGTTCCATACGTAACCATTACCGAATAGGTGCCAGCTAATGTAATTGGCAAACTATCGTTCGCTATTTGTGTAGGTGTTAGTGTACCTGTTCCTGAGGTCCAAGAAAAAGTAGTACTTGGCGTAGTATAAAATCCAGTTGTTGTAATTGTTGTAGGAAACTGATTACATAGTAAAGTTGGGTTGGGACCAAAACCAGGAAGAGGTGAATATGTTGGTCCAAATGTCCAGCCAGTATTATTGCCTCCGTCTGTTGAATTTACAACTGCTGTGTATGTGCTTGAAAAGCCAAGGCAAGAAGCAGAATTTATATCTTGTAAATCTATATATTTACTTTGTAAAGCTAAGCTGCTTGTCCCACAAATATTAGTTTGTATGCCAGGAGAAAAACTGTGGATATAGTTTTTGTTACAATATGTACCACTAACTTCAAAATTTTGATTTATACTTAATGTCTTTCCATTTGCTAAAATTAAATCTTTACCACCATTTGGAGAAAAGATCAAGCTATCTATTTCTGTATCATTTGCACCATATCCAGGGAAACGATCCATACTTGCTTGACCAACAAATAAATTTATATCATCAACAATAATATTGTGAAATTTAGATCGTACGGTTGTGTTTTGAAGCAGAAAACCTAAATATGCAGTTTTAAAATACCTAATTGTACCTTTAAAATTTAAAGAGGTTGATCCTGTTATTTCAACTGTCATTGGTAAAGAAGAACTATATCCATTGTATAATCTAACAAAGGTTTTGTAGTTGTCTATATAGGTTAAGTTTGTTGTAATTATTCCAAAGTTTGCTGCACCATAGCCCCAAGAATGAGCATCTATAATTGTTCCACTTATATTTAATGTTCGTGTAAAAGCACTTGTGGAATTAAACGTATAACAATTAACATGAATTGTGTTAGTTAAACTACTTGCCATATTTAAATTACCCTTGCTATGATATATTCTAAAATTAGGAGCAATTAGAGAATCTGTAATTTGCCATTGCCCATTTCCATTAAAGGAAAAATAATTAACTGAACTTCCATTCAAAAAAACAGAACCTCTAGAGCTAATTACATTACCAGCATCATTTGCTAATAGATTAATTTTTGAGTTAAAAGCACTATTATCTAACTTGTTACAAAAAAATAAGCTTCCATAAACAGAGATATTTGAACCATTGCATACAAATTTTTTATTCAATCCTGTAACTGCACCTGTGCCTGAGTTTAACCAAGTCATGTCATTAAAACTAATATTGGTTTTTATATTTACAGAGTCAACTTTTGGAAATGAATTTGCGTGAAAAATTACGTTGTCGTTAAAACTTGGCAGGCAATGACCTGGATTCCCTGTAGGTAAATCGTCTGATGCGCCAATTAAGGGAGGTGAAGTTAATTTCCAATTTTGCCAATCATTCCAATTAGCTGTAGTAGCTTCACCAGTCCAATAAAATGTTTGGGATAGCGGAGAACTTACAGTCCAACCTGCGCTTGTACCAAATAATACACTGTTATTTGCAAATGAAGTAGATGAGTTTTGAGCAAAAATATTCTCAATAACACTATTATGAACATTTTGTGTTGATGAAAAAATTAAGGTTGGGGTAGTTACAGAGGATCCACTTACACCTGTAATCTTATAATTATTACTACATAAGTTTGGTGTATTTATGCCTAAATTTATTGTAAGTGAATAACTAGGATAAGATGGACCTTCACTAGAAATAATTACATTTCCTGAAGTTCTAAAACACAATGAGTCCATTTTGTATAATGATCCTGGTGCAGAGTACGTGCAATTATAAGGAGCAAATTGAATGTCTCCCTTATTTCTTATAATCTTGCCTAAAACTATGGGGAAAGAAGGGTTTCCGGAAAGATTGCGAACATTAACAAATGATGCATCGGAGCTTTGATTACTTATTATATTTCCTAAAAATTTGTTATAAATTAATGAACCAAAATCAGAATAAATGCCACCATTACAGTTCATAAACCAATTAGTATTATTATTAGCAGTGTATGATGTTGTAGAATTTAAATATACCGCCCAACCCACTCCAGCAGAATAATGATTTATAAAAATATTACTATTGTTTAAATTTACATTTGTCCCATATGAATAGAGTGAATTAACATCTATAACTTTACCATTACTGTTAAAGTTTCCTTTTGTAATATTTAAAAATCCAAGCAAATATGAAAGTGAAGTTTTAGTTTTTAATGTATCCATTAAAGTATAAAAGCCACCATCACTATCAAGTATAATTGAATGTTTAAAAGTGGTTCTGTTTGCGGTTATTGAATGTGTGCCCTTTCCGCAAAAAGTAAACGAGGACTCGTTATTGTTAACAATATTTGTATATGTAGTTGGAAATTTTAAACTTCCATTTACATAAACTTTATTGCCAAAATACCCTTCATAATAAGTTCCTGAAAAATATGAATTTGATTTAGCAGTGAAAGTAATTACAGAGGTTGTATTATTCCAAAGCATGTCTTTACAAAGAGCTACACCATCGGTAGTTACAGTTTTTGTTGTAGCTAAATCTGTAAAATAAACATTAGAGTTTAATCCAGGAATGCAAGTTGTTGTAACTGTTAAGGCAGCGTCTGTTCTCCAATTAATTGGGTCGTTCCAATTAGAGTTCCCTAATGAGCCTTTCCAATAGTAATCATTTGTAATTGGAGTGCCAGAGAATGTAACAGAAGCTGAATTTCCACCAAGATTAGTTGAATTTGAGCAATTCAATACATTGTTATTTGCAATTATATTTTTTACACCCACATTACTAACATTTATAGGATTAACTAGCCATAAATTCGCATTACCTAAGCCATCAATTAGAAGAGAATTATTTGAACATGCGTTACCTAAAAGCAGATTAGAAATTTCAAATCGGGTTGTAGGAGTAAAAGCATTTGCTAAACCAGTAAATGATACTAACCCTTTATCAACTTGTAAAGTTCCAAGCTTAAGACCAACCCCAGTATAATTAAAATTTTGAAAAGAATTTGTGCAATTTATTGTGCCAATTGGTATTTGTTCTCCACCAGCGCATGAAGTAGTTAATGTAAATGGTTTATCTCTATAATTATTTATTATTTGTATAGAGTAAATTGTATTATTATTAAGTTTACCACCAATTAAATGCCCATCATTATTAACAGAACTGTTTTGAATGTTAATTATAGTATTAATTCCAGAATAATTGAACAAAGAGGAAGGAGAAATAGCATTATAAAAATTCCACCACATTGCACCATAAAGATCAATTATTGAATTATCAAGTAGCATTCTGGCATTGGTGGAAGATATAAGAGAAGAAGTATTTCCAAAATAAAATGTACCTGTATTAATTATTCGCTTACTATTTGAATTAAAAAAACCATTTGCGACATGAAGCACATTACATTTTAAAGAATCTGTTATTTTAAAATCATTGGTGTAATTTGTGGAGTTTATTTGCAAATAGGGTATATTAATTAAAGATCCTGATGATGTTGATGAGATAACTCCGCCCATGTTAGATGTTAGCTGCATATAGCCACTACCGTTTATAGTAGCAGTTGGAGCAACGCATAACGTAGTTGAGCTTGTGCCAGAAGCGCCTCCTCTAATTTCAAGAGCTGCATTCATTTGCAATACAGAACCTACTATTGTTGTTGCAACACCATCTGTTATGATTAAATTTTTACAAATGCTTCCAGAATTTATTTGGATTGGTTTTCCTGCTAGGTTGTCAATATCTAAAAAACACGTTGTTGTTGCGCTAGGAGATGCATTTGGGTCAGTGCCAGGGCTTGGGATGCCACTAAGTCCAACTTGCTTCCAACACACAGCATTTGTAAAAACGCACGAAGAAGTTGGCACAGAACTCAAATTCACTAAATACAAATCACCAGCTGCAATTGTTGGCGCTTGTGAGTATGAATTAGTGTTTAAAAAAATAGTAAATAAGAACGTAATTAAAATTGATGATATAGAAAGCTTATTCATATTTGCAATTGATTTAATTAAATATTTTATTATTTAAACTTAGATAAATAATTTTCAAAAATCAATAGAGTATTGTTAATTAATTAGTAATATTTTTCAAATATTACATTTCAAAATTTAAAATCTTGTTTAGTTTATCAATGAAATTAGATTTTTTAGCATGATTTTGTGATAAAAATTTACATTTTTTGATTTTACAATGATGAAAATTTATTTCAATATCCTTTAAATTCATTAATTTATGTAATATATTTACATAGATTAATATTATATATATGAGGAATTTATTATCAATATACTTAAGTAAGTGGGGATTAGTATTAATAGGCTTATTATGCTTATTAAATCAAATTAAATCTCAAAACATAGATTCTTTAAGAATAGTATTAAATTCAGAAAAAGACCCTATTAAAAAAATTAAGATTTTGGGCCAACTGGCTAGTAATTGCGAATTCAATGAAATTGAAGATTATAGTAATCAAAGTTTAAATTTAATTTCAAAGCTTAGTCCAACACAAAAAAAAGAAAATGATAATACTTTAATTGTTGAAGAGGCAAGAGCCAATAATAATTTAAGTTATTATTTTTTTAAGTTATCGTTATATCCAAAAGCTGAAGATTTTTCAATGAAGTCAATTTTAATGCTCGAAAAATCTCATTTAGACACCTCCTTATTAGTTAGCTCATATAATAATTTAGCCACTGTTTATTTAGCATTAAAAAATTACGAAAAAGCAATTTCTATTTTTAATAAGAATTTAAAGTATGATATTATTTCTAAGAACATGGAGGATATTGCACTTGATTATAATAATATTTCATTTGCATACAGAGGTTTAAATAAAAATGATAGTGCGATTTATTATGCAAAAAAGAGCATTTCAATAAAAGAGGGGCTTGAAAATAAATCTGATTTAATTAATAGTTACAAATTATTGGGAGCAATTTACTTGGATATTAACACAATTGATAGTGCTTCATTTTATATAAATAAAGGATTTAATTATGCAATAGAATTGAATGATTTAGATTCTTATGGTTTAGTTTATTATTGGAAGGGCTTAGTTGAACAAAAGTTAGGAAATGCAAAAGTAGCTGAAGATTATTTTTTGAAATCGTTACAATATCAAAAAAACGCAGGTAATTTGGAATTAATTTACAATGCTAATTTAGAATTGTATCGTCTTTATAATAATCAAAAAAAATATGATAAAGCCCTTTACCATTTTCAACAATATAAAATATTTCAAGATAGCGCAATTTCAACAAAAATAAATCAAGAGTCCAGCATTAAGCAAGTTAAGTTTGAGTATTCACTTAAAGAAAACGAATTATTAGATAAACAAGAAAAAGAAAATGCGCTCTCAGAAGAGAAACAAAATAAGCAAAAATTAATAATATTGTTTATTAGTTTAGGTATTATTGTAAGTATTGTGTTTTTAATATTTGCGTTAAATAGAGCGCGTTTATTAAAAAAACAAAAGAATTTTATTTCGGAACAAAGAGATTTGCTTTCTACACAGCAACAAGAGCTAATTCAAAAAAATGACTTGCTAGATAAAAAGAATACTACAATTGCAGAAAATATTAACTATGCTCTTGATATTCAATCTTCATTAATGCCAACCGAGGAAAAAATTAGTAGATTAATAAATAAAGATTGTTTTGTTTTATTTCAACCAAAAGATGTAGTAAGTGGAGATTTTTATTGGACTTTTTCTAAAAACAATAAGCAACTTGTTGTTTTAGCTGATTGTACTGGGCATGGCGTTACAGGTGCATTTATTAGTATTTTAGCTATTAAATCACTTGAAAAAGTAGCTTCTGAAATTGAATTGAATAATTTACAAGTTATTCTTAAAAAACTTCATGAAGATTTTCTAAATACCTTTGGAGAGAATATTAATAGTGATTTTGGGATTGAGCTGGTAATGTGTTGTTTTGAAGGAAACAAGATGTCAATAACAGGGTCAAGTAATTCTGTTTGTTTAGTGAAAAATAATGAGTTAACAACATATACTTTTGATAGTATTTCAATTGGAACTAAAGAGGCTAAGTTAGACGGTATTACAATACAACAAATTGATTCGGTTGAAAATTCTAATGTGTATTTGTTTACTGATGGATTTATTGATCAAAAAGGTGGACCTAACAATAAAAGATATTTATCAAAAAATCTAAAAGAAGATTTTATTAAAATTTCAAACTTACCTATAAAACAACAAAAAGATACACTTGTTAAAAATTATACAAATTGGAAAGGATCCAATGAGCAAATGGATGACGTTTCTATAATAGGAATAAAATGTTAGGATTAAATAGAATGATAGGTTAAAGGAACTCCTGTAATTTTCACGAACTCTTTACCTGTATCTAATAAGTCCTCATCTTCATAAAACCAATTAAAATTAACTTGTGCTTTTGGATTATCGGTATTAATCTTATTTAGTCCTTTAATTATTTCAATGATATATTTAGCAGAAGATGAATTGAAATATTCAAATTTAAAGTTAACAGTAATAATTATTTTAGCATCACTAGTTGATTGATCCTTTAAAAAATAGAGGTAATTAAAATAATCTGTTATCCAATTGAAAACAGGTGTGTAAAAAAGTTTAGCATTTTCAGGCCTTGAATCACCTGAAAATTCAAGTTGGTGAGTTTGAAAATTTAAAGAAATTTCGGGAGTAGTATCTGTTTTTGTTGATTTTAAGTTTTCCATTTTATTTAGTCACAGTTATTTCTAAAGAAAAAAACGAAGCGTTTTCAGAATATTTTTTAGTAGTTAATTTAATTGGTTCTTTTGATCTTAAGGCTATATCTATAATTCCAATGCCCATACCTTGTTTTTTAGAAAGTTCATTGTTTTCTAGTTTATCTCTATAGACCTCTTTTAAATCTTCTATATCACTTAAGTTTATTTCATTAATAGTACTTTCAATATATTCTATTTCATCCTGATTGATAAAATTGCCCACAAAAATTTTATATTTATTGTTTTCAAAAGCAAATATTACATAGCCATAATTTGTAACAATTTGATTGTCGTTTTCAAACCCAAACCCATGTTTATTAATATTTTCAACACATTCTACCAATATACTATAAATATTTCTTTTAGTAATTTTTGTTGAAATATGTGATTCTAAATATTGTTTTAATGAAATTAAATGAGAATTAACCTCATGAAAGGTAAACGAGCCAGTGAAAATGAATAGAGGGATTACTTCCTCTAAATTCATAATACTTTTTACCTCATTAGCTAAGTATTTTTGTTCTTTGAACATTAATTAGTTTTTTAATAATTCTTTGGAAATAAAATTAGTAAATAATTTGTAAATTCAAAACATTTTTCGGAGATATGTTTTTAAGAGAACTTTATATTGTATTAATTGTTTTGTGTTTGCCTAAAATTATTTATTCGCAAGAAATAATTAATTGTAAAATAGAAACTAAATCACCCCCTTCATATTTTAATCAAGCCAATTTATCTACTATTTTTAAACCCATTAACTCTGCAAGGGTTGATTTATTTGATGAATTTGGAAATGCAAAAATTGGTATACCTAAAAACTATGCAGGTAATCAAGAGCCTGATGGTGATCAAAATTATTTAGGAATTATTACTTATTTTGGAAAAGGTACTATAACTTTAAAAGAAACTATCGATTTTGGTCTTTCAAATTCTCAGTATACTGATAATTATTCGTCGTATATTCAATTAGAAATCCCTAGCAGACTTAATCCTGAAAACGAGTACGATATTTCATTTAAGGTTAGTTTATCTGATAATTCCGAGTATGCTACTTCTGGTTTTGGAATTTACTTATCTAATAAACAGTTTGCTGCAGAAAATAATATGAGATTAAAAATTCAACCGCAAATATCTTTTACTGATACCGTTAAAGACAAATTGAAATGGGTTGAATTGAAAGCAAAATATAAACCAAAAGGCGATGAGAAATATATTTTAATTGGTTGTTTTGATAAAAATTACACTGCATATAAAGTTGATGGTTCTAAGGGGTTTGGCATAAATAAAGCATATTACTATGTATCTTCTGTTAAGTTTACCGAAATACCAAAAGACATGGATAAAGATGGAGTAATTGATAAGGAAGATTTGTGTATAGATGTTTTTGGACTAAAGGAACTAAAAGGTTGTCCAGATAAGGATTCTGATGGTATAGCTGATAAGGATGATAAATGCCCTGATTTTGCAGGCTCATCAAAGTTTAATGGGTGTCCTGATACTGATAATGATGGTATACCTGATTATAGTGATAAATGCCCAACTGTTTCTGGTTTAGCTGTAAATAATGGTTGTCCGGAGGTTGTTGCAGAAGTTTATACTATAGAAAGTGTAAAAGGTATGCTTTCTTCACTTAAATTTGATGACGGAAAAGATAATATTTCTCCCGAATCATTAGCAATTATTGATAAAGTAGCGGCTCTTTTAAAAGAAAATCCAACTTGGGAAATTGTTATTGATGGAGTTTCAAGTTCTGAAAATTTAGATGTAAAAAAAGATAAAGTTTTGCTTGATAAACGCATGAATTCAGTTAAATCATACTTAATAAAAACTGGATGTAATTCTGATTTACTTAAATCAATTGATTATGGTGTTGGAAAAGGAAAAAAAGGAAAAACAGGCGATAGACGAATAGAGTACTAAACGTCTTGAAATCATTGATTTTAGAGCTAATTTAGCTAACACTTACTTGTTAAAAATAACAAGAGGTAAAAAACAAAATTTAATTTTTTTAACATATTTTTGTTTATGTTAAAAATAACAATTAATTTAATCGATTATTAAACGGAATAGTTATGAATAAAATTTCTACAAAATTATCTTTACTGTCAATTTTTTTAGTTGTTACAAGTATTTCATTCGCACAATTGTCTGTAACTGCCCAAGCAGGAGGTTACAAGTTTTTAGGGGATGTTGGTAAAAAAAATAATTCTAATTTTTTTAGCGATATGCGAATTGGATATAATTTTGGTGTTGAATATCGCATAGGAAAAATTTTAGGAGTTGGTTTAGATGGTATATACGGTAAATTGGCTGGCACTGATAATGATAAAACTTCCCATTTAAATTTTCAATCATCTGTTATGGGTGGTGGTTTAAACATTTTTGCTTATTTCGATAAGTTAGGAGAAAAAGAAAAAGATGTTGCACCTTTTATTCACGCAGGTGTTGGTTATATGATGTTTGATCCATATGGAGATTTATTAAATAAAAGCGGAACAGCCTATAATTACTGGTCTGATGGTTCAATTCGTAATTTAGTGGAAACAACTTTAAACGAACCTATTTCTGTTTCTATAAAAAGAGATTATACATACGAAACTCAACTTAAAGATTCGGTAGCAAATTATTCTCGTAGCACATTATTTATTCCTGTAGGAGTAGGTGCTAAATTTAAAATGGGTTTTAGAACTAGTTTAAGAATTGGAGCAACATATAACATTGCACTTACTGATTATATTGATAATTATAAGTCTGGTGGAAATGACAGTTGGGCTACAGCTAGCATTGGTGTAAATGTTCATTTTGGAAAGAAACCAAAAGATGCATATTCAGATATTGATTTTAAATCTGTTGATAATTTAGATTCTGATGAAGATGGAGTTAAAGACTTAAGCGATGCTTGTTTAGGAACACCAAAAGGTGTTAAAGTTGATGGTAAGGGTTGTCCTGATGATAAGGATGAAGATGGTGTTTATGATTACATGGATAAAGAATTAACAACAAAAAAAGGAGCACTAGTTGATGGACAAGGTGTAACTTTAAATGAAGATGATATGGCTAAGCGTCAATTATTATGGGATAGTTTATCTTCTGAAAGAAGTGCAGCATTTAATAATTCACCAAGTTTAGAATACTTAAAAGAAGTTGATGCTAAAGCAAAAGAAAATCAAGTTAAATCTGGAAAGACATCTAAATTACCTTTAGAATTTCAACCTGCCGATTATAACAATGATGGTTATATTTCTGCACCAGAAATTACTAAAACTATTGATGGTTTCTTTGAGGGTGAAACTTCATTTACTGTAGAAAAAATCAATAAGTTAATCGACTTTTTCTTTGAGCAGTAGCTTTGTTTAGTAATTGTTAGAATAATTAAAAAAGTAATTATTATTTGAAATAGAAATTAAAATAGTACAATAAACAGTTTTATGATAAAACCATTAATAATTTTATTTAACACATTTTCAGTTTTTTTATTCAGTGTGTTGTTTGGAGATTCTCCAGTTTCTTTAACTGGTAATTTACCTAAAAGTGCAAAACCAAATACAGAGTTTATAGCTGAATTGCTTGTAAAAAAAGGTTCAATTGGTGGGTTTGCAAAGTTGCAAATCGAAGTTCCTGCTGGTTTTACAGTAAAAGAATTAGAAAGTAAAGGTGGTAACTTTTCATTTGCAAATAATATTGGAAAAATTATTTGGACGGCAACCCCCTCTGAGCCTGAATTTACAGTAAAGATGGTTTTAAATGCAGATGCTTCTGCAACTGGTTTAAAAACAATTGCTGCAAAGTATTCTTATGTAAATAATAATGTAAAAGAAGTTGTTGAAATGACACCTGCAGAAATAACTATTGGAGATGGAGAATCTCCTGTTGCAGCTACGAAAACAGAACCTACTTCTACACAAGCAACAGAACCAACAACAACGTCTCAACCTTTAGCTGTTGAAACAAAAACAGAAACACCTGTTAGTAGCACTCAAACTACCCCTGTAGCATCAACTACAGAACAGCCAGCTTTATCTAACCCAACTGAACCAAATTCATCAATAGTTTGCTCAAGAACAATTACTAAAGGTTCTAATCCAAATGAATACAATGTTGATGTGAAAATTAAAAAGGGAGCAATAAAAGGGTTCGCTAAATTCCAAGAAGTATTGCCTGAAGGGTGCACAGCAAAAGCAGGTAACACAAGCGGAAGTTCATTTTCTGTTTCTGACGGAAAAGCAAAGTTTGTATGGGTATCATTACCTCCTGAAGAAGAAATGACCATTTCTTATAAAATTGAAAAAAGTAATTTAACACCAAATGATGCAAAACTTGCTGCTGGTGAATTTTCTTATTTAGAAAATGATCAAAGTAAAAAAGTGAAATTGGCTGCTGAGTCTATTTCCGATTCAGGTAGTAATTCTGCAATAGCTAGTAATACAACATCTAATGATAATACAACTACTAGTTCTGCATCAAATGAAACTCAAAAAGTAGCTACTCAAAATGTTGGTTCAGATAATTCAACAGTTTCAAATACTACAAATAACGTTATTGCAAAAAAAGAAGGTAATGTTATGTATAGTGTTCAAATTGGTGCCTTTAGAGCAGCTATTGCATCTGATGTATTAGCAGGTAAATTTAATATTTCGCAAACCATTAAAAGCGAAATGGCTGATGGTTTTAGTAAATTTATTATAGGAGATTTTAACGAGTATAAGCAAGCTCATTCTCAAAGAGAAAAAGTGAAACAAAATGGTTGTGCAAGTGCATTTGTTGTTGCTTACAATGGAGCAAAAAGAATTACTGTGCAAGAAGCTTTAATGATTACAAGTCAAAAATGGTTCAAATAAGAATCTTTTTATTGAAATAATAGTAACTAGTCCCAAAATGGTAAAAAAATATTTTATAGTCATCTTTTTATATTTTGGTTCAAATGTATTATTTGCCCAAGCAGATACTACAAAAAGTTCGGCATCCAGTCAAACGGTTATTCCTAAATATGCAAAATCTGAGGAGCTAAAATTTGATGCACCAGCTCCTCCAGCACTTGGCGATGTATTTAAGCCAAAAATAGCATTAGGAGTAGGAATGTTGTCTTTTAATGGGGACTTGTACGCTAAGCATTTTCAAGCTCCATGGACAGCAAGAGTAGGGTATGATTTAAATATATCTCAAAGGTTATTTAAGCCTTTGCAATTAAATTTCAATATACTATTTGGTAAATTAGGAGCAAATGAATGGATAGAAAATAGACAGGAAAATTTTCAATCCGAAATAAGATCTGGAGGAATTAGTTTATTATATGATTTCGGAAATTTTATTCCTGATAGATGTAAAGTAAGACCTTGGATTTCTTTGGGTGTTAATTCATTTGAATTTCTTTCTAAAACTGATAGGTTTGATAGAAGTGGTAATGAGTATTTTTACTGGAGTGATGGAAGTATAAAAAATATAGCAGAAAGTTCACCAACCGCATCTTTGGCTATTAATTTAAATAGAGATTATACGTATGAAACTGATATCCGAGAATCTAATAAAGATGGTTTTGGAAAATATCAAGAAAGAGCATGGGCCTTTCCTATAGGGGCTGGAGCTTTAATGAAATTAAACGATAGGTTTGATTTTAAAATTGGATTGCAATATTATTTCACAACTACTGATTATATTGATGGAATTACCAGTAAAAGTGTTGGTAATAGAGCAGGAACTAAGCAAAATGATAATTTCGTTTATACATCATTTGCACTTCAGTATGATTTAGTGTTTAAAAAGAAAGATAAAGGAGATACACTTCCAGAAGATTATTATGATAGTGTTGACGTTTTAGCGCTTGATAATGGTGATTATGATGAAGATGGAGTTAAAGATATATTAGATAAATGTCATGGAACACCAAAAGGTGTAAAAGTGGATGAATTTGGTTGTCCTTTTGATGATGATGCGGATGGTGTGCCAAACCATACAGATGAAGAATTGCAAACGCCTGCTGGCATGTTAGTGAATGCCGTAGGAGTTTCCTTAAATGATGATTACTGGCAAGCTTGGTATGATCAATACATGGATAGTGGCGCTGTAAAAAACACTCAAGTAATTGAGAATTTTTATCAAGTTAAAAAAGATAGTGCAGCGGCTTCTAATAATTTAGCAAACGCTTCTAAAAATGAAAAAGAATATACAGTAGAACTAGCGCGTTATACTGGCCCTGTTCCTAGCGAAGAAATGACCTATTTATTAAGTGTAGGTGATGTTAAATCAACTGTGTTAGAAGATGGCGCAACTGTATTATATACAGCAGGAACTTACAAAGAAATTGCAAATGCTGTAAAACGAAGAGATGAATTTGTTGCAGGAGGTAATAAAAATGCTCAAATAGGATATTTTAATGGAGGCAAATTAGTTACAATGTCAGAAGATGATATTAAGGCATTAATGGAAGGTAAATTAGCTTCATCTACAACTAATACAGCGAGTGCTTCAAATACAAATGATACTAAAACAAATGATGATTCTGAATTAAATCAATTTGCTAAGGGAGATATTGTATACCGTGTGCAGTTAGGAGCTTATAAAAATCGTATTTCTAAAGGCATTTTTAAAAATGCTGGTAGTATATTGGAATTAGTATCTGAAAATAATATTTATAGATATGCAACTAAAGGTTTTAAAACTATACAAGAAGCAGCAAATTTAAGAGCAGATTTAGTTGTGGAAGGATACGCTGATGCATTTATTACTGCGTATAAAGATGGCAAGAGAATTCCTTTAAATCAAACTGGTGCAACAATGGCTACTAATGAAAAGGAAAATATTACAGATATGCCAACATTTAGTTCTGTAGATAAATCGCAAATTACATTTAAAATACAATTAGGTGCTCTTAGAAAAGCTGGTAATAATGATATGGAAGAGAAGGTTAAATCTTTATCTAATATCGAAAAGCAAGGTACTGGTTCAGGTATGATAAGATACACTTCTGGTTCGTTTACAAATTATTCTAAAGCAGATGAATATCGCCAGCAACTTGTTGACCAAGGTTTTGCAGAAGCATTTGTAATAGCAATGTTTAAAGACGATGTTATTTCAATACAGGAAGCTCAAGAATTACTTAAATAATAAGTAATTGTTAATGTCCAAATAACGTATCAATATCTCGTTTATCTTTTTTTGTAGGTCTTCCTGTGCCTTTATCTCGTTTTATGTTTGGAATAAAAAATAGTGATTCTAATTTTTCAATTTTTTCAGCGGGTGGACTTTTATCTAAATAATGTTTTAGGGCTATTTCATAACTTTGTCTGTTTTCAATAAGTGCAGTTACTTCAATTATTTTTTTAATACCTCCACTAAATGAAATTGTATATGTATCACCAATTTTTACCTTTCTCGAAGCTTTAACAAGTTCGTTATTTAGTTTTACTTTATTGTTTTTAATGGCTGCACTAGCCAATGAACGTGATTTGAACATTCTTATAGCCCATAAATAGCAATCTAATCTTACGTTTTCTATCATAAATTAAAATGGTTTATATTATGGTTATAAGTCAATTTTTTTAAGAGATTCTTGTGCGCGCTTGCTATAAAAACCTTTGTTTTTAATAATAGCATTTAATTGTTGTTTGCCTTTTTCAATTTCATTCAAATTTAAGAAACATAATGCTTGGTAGTATTCCGATTCTTGATGAAAGATATTATTTTCATTCTCAATATTTTTTGAAAAATAATTTAACGCATAATTATATTTCCCTGTTTGAAAATAGCACATGCCTAAATAAAACTGAGCATTTGCATCATTGGAATTGTAATTATAAAGTAGATTTAATTCTTCTATGCAGTTAGATGTTTTTTTTGCATTAAATAAATACATGGCGTTTTGTATTATTTTATGTGCTAAATAGGAGTTTGATTTTGTTAAAGTGGTATTTTCTACATCTTTATGATTTTCGTATTGTGCAGAAAGCCCTGTGTTTATGGCTAAATTGATGGCATTGCTTTGTTTGAAATAGTAAGATTTGTAATTTGTTACTTTTAAATTATTTATAAATACTACTGGTGCATTTGGGATAAATTCAAAAATAATGTCCTTGCTTTCATTATTATCAGCAGTAATAAGTTCAGCAGTTTTTGGCTCTAATAATTCGGGCGACTCCATTAGTTGTAAATCTTCTTCATTATTAGCGATACTATTAAAGTGTTCTTTTACAGTAATAATTTGTGTTTTTTGAATTTCAGGAAATACAGTATCTGATTTTATAATAGCGTTATGTAAAGATAATTGTGACTTAGGTTCTAAAATAGAATTTGGAAAGCTTGTATGGTTTTTGTTTTTATGAAAAATTACAAAAAATATAGAAATACCAATAAATAAACCAATTACGCCACTTATAAATAGTGAGTAATAATTTCCTGAACTATAGTTTATTTTAGTGTCAATTTTTTTATTTATTTGCTCAATTTCATTTTCAGAACTTCCAAATTGCTCAAAAGCAAGTGATGATAAATATTTCATGTCATCTAATTGTAAGTCTTTTTTATTTTGTTGAATTGGTTTCATTTGCGGGAGTTTATTTTGCTTTTTTCTTCAATCAATAATTTTAAGTTTCTTTTGCCATTTTGTATGTAGCTTTTTATTTCGTTTATAGTAAACGAAGTTTCGTTTGCTATGTCATGATAACTTTTGCTTTTTAAATAAAAGAGTTCCAGGCAAATGCGCTGTTTGTCTTTTAATTGAGGTAAGCAAGAATTTAAATGCTCAATTAATGCTTCATCATTTATAGAATTTATTTTTTCTTCGTTTTCTAAATTTGGCTCTTCGTATTCAAATTCATAGTATGATTTAATGTTTTTTTGATACGATTTGTTTTTTCTAATTATAGAAATGCAATGATTTCTTACTACAAAACTCAGCCACCCTTTAAAATTATTTATCTCTCTTTGTTTTACTTCAATTAAAAGTTTTTCAAACAATTGCATAGTGGCATCTTGAGCTTCATCTTTATCTTGTAAATAAAACAAACAAGTGCCATAAACAACCTTTACATGCTTTTTAAACAATTCGGCAAATACGCTTTTATCGCCTTCTCGCTTAAATTGAGAAACAAGTTCCTCGTCGCTCAAATATTCTTTTTTCTTAAAAAGCCACATACCTATTTATTAGACGTTTCGGTTTTAATATTCCATAAAATTAATTTTTAATATTTTTTTATGGAAACAAATTTATTATTCGTCTTAAAGTTAAAGAATGCATTCTTAATAATTAAATTAATCTTAAAAACTCAATAGTATGAAAACTCTAAAAAAAATAATTGCTTCTTTAGCAATAGTATTGTTTAGCCAAACTGTGTTTGCACAAGCTTCTTTTGGCGCCATTAAAGGAAAAGTAACAACAACAGATAATTTACCATTATTTGGTGGTTTAGTAAAAATAACTCAATCTGGTAATTATGTGGGTGGTGCCCAAACCGACGAAAATGGAAAATACAGCTATAAACCTTTAAGTCCGGGGTTTTATGAAGTTACAGTTACTAGTATTGAATCTAGAACCAAAATGATAACTAACATTCAAGTAAATCCCGAAAAAACTACTTATGTTGATGTGATTGTTGCAACTAATACATTTACAGAAGTAGTTATTGAAGCAGAGCCTTATAGAGCGCCAATATTAGATCAAACGGTTTATTCAATGAAAAGCATTAATAGTACTGATTTAATACATTTAGCCGCGCCTCGTGGTGATGTTAATGCAGCAATTGTTGCAATAGCATCAGATGTACAATTAGGTTCAGATGGGGCATTGCATGTAAGAGGCACAAGAGGTGATGCTACAGCTTATATTGTTGATGGTGTTAAATCTCAAAACATAACTGCAGTATCTGGTTTATCAATAGATAATTTAACCGTTATAACAGGTGGTTTACCAGCTCAGTATGGTGATGTTTTAGGTGGTGTAATAGTTGTTACTACTAAAGATTATTTTAGCGGCATCCGCCAAAAACACATGAGGCAAACCGCAATGCAAGAAGAGTATGATCGCAAACAAAGAGAAAAAAACGCAAAAGCTGAGGAGGAAAAGCGTAGAAAAGAAATTGAAGAAGAACTAAAACTCGAAGAAGAGGCAAAAGCAAAAAAATCTTAATTGATTTTAAAAGATTAGCAAATCGCTAATCTTTTTTTTGTTTTATGGTTAGTTAAAAAGACCAAATTTTAATAACATTCCAGCTTAAAATCTAATATCCTTTGTATCTTTAAACCTTATGATATTAGAAAAATTATCACTCTTAAATTTTAAAAATTATACCGAAGCACAATTAAGTTTTTCCGAAAAATTTAATTGTTTTGTTGGTAATAATGGAGTAGGTAAAACTAATATTTTAGATGCAATCCATTATATTTCTTTTTGCAAAAGTTATTTTAATAGTATCGATAGCCAAAACATTCAACATGATTTGCCATTTTTTGCAATACAGGCTTGGGTTAATAAAAACGATGTAGTTGATGAAATTTATTGTGCCATAAAACGAGGACATAAAAAACAATTTAAGAGAAATAAAAAAGAATACGAGCGTTTATCAGAACATATTGGATTATATCCTTTAGTGATGATTTCTCCTTCCGATAGTGAGCTAATTTTAGATGGTAGTGAGGTAAGACGTAAGTTTATTGATAGTATTATTTCTCAGTACGATAAACATTATTTGGAAACTCTAATTGCATACAATCATGCGCTTCAACAGCGTAATGCCTTGCTGAAGTATTTTTATGAAAGCAGAACATTCGATGCCTTGAGTTTAGAAATATGGGATGATAAATTATCGAGTTTTGGAGAAATTATAATAGGTAAAAGGGCCGCGTTTTTAGATGAGTTTACGCCTTTATTTAATAAAAACTATGCATTTATTAGTGGTAATAATGAATTGGCTTCGGTTGATTATTTAGCTTCTACAAAAGGCAAACCTTTCAAAGAGGTTCTACAGTCTAATTTGGATCGTGATAAAATTGTTCATATCACAACTTCTGGACCACATAAAGATGATTTAGAATTTAAATTATTAAACACAAGCTTAAAGAAATTTGCCTCACAGGGCCAACAAAAATCGTATTTATTAGCTTTAAAATTAGCACAATTCGAATTTATTAAAGATAAAACTAATACTAAGCCTTTATTGCTATTAGATGATGTATATGATAAATTAGATGAACATCGTTTTACTAAATTAATTGAATTAGTGAGTAGTGATAACTTTGGACAAGTGTTTATAACTGATACTCATTTAGAAAGAATGAATCGCTTATTTTTAAAGTCAAATACTAAGCATTCAATATTTATTGTAGAAAATGGAAATGTAAATCAACATGGCTAAACAAAGTAATTTAATAAAATTAGGTGATGCCATTTCGCAGCTTTTTAAAGAAGAAAAGTTAGACGAAAAATACAGCATTTTTGCGATTAGAAACGATTGGCCAAAAATTGTTGGCGAAATGATAGCCAAACATACCACACAAATTAATTACGCTCAAGGTCAACTTTTTGTATCTATTGATTCTTCAATTGTTAGAAATGAAATGCTTTATGCAAAAGCTGATATTATTAATAAAGTGAACAAATACGTGGGTAAATTATTAATTAAGGAATTGGTATTAAAATAAATTTGAAAAATCTATTTAATAAGAATGAAAACATTTAATGTGCCCGAATTTTATAGAAGTTCTATTATTAGTAAGGTAAAGCAATACCGAAAATTACAGGATCCTCGTAAAAAAGATATTTCCCCAACGGTGTTAGATTTTGGAGCTATACACTATTTAATTGCTCGTCATTTCGGATTTTGTTATGGTGTAGAAAATGCCATTGAAATTTCTTTTAAAGCATTAGATGAAAATCCAGGTAAACGTATTTTTTTATTGAGTCAAATGATTCATAATCCGGATGTAAATAATGATTTAATTGAGCGTGGCGTTCAGTTTTTACAAGATACAAATGGCAAGCAACTTATTCCTTTTGAAATTTTAACGAGTGATGATGTAGTTATTATTCCTGCATTTGGTGCTCCTTTAGATATTTTAGATTTATTAGAAAGTAAAAACATTAAAACAGAAAAATACAATACCACTTGCCCTTTTGTAGAACGTGTTTGGAAAAAATCAGAATCAATAGGAAAAGATAATTATACTATTATCATTCACGGAAAATATAACCACGAAGAAACTCGTTCAACTTTTTCGAGAAGTGATAAGCATAGTAAAGCTGTTGTAGTAAGAGATTTAGAAGAGGCAAAATTATTGGCAGATTATATTTTAGGAAAAAAATCGCAAGAACAATTTAATGCTGATTTTAAAGATAAATGTTCTCAAACATTGAACATTGAAACGGATTTAGTAAAAGTTGGTGTAATAAATCAAACAACTATGCTTGCTAGCGAAACTCAAGAAATTGCAGATTTTTTTAAATCAACAATGATGAATGTTTATGGTGAAAATAGTATAGCTAATCATTTTGCAGATACTCGAGATACTCTGTGTTATGCTACTAACGAAAATCAAGATGCAACCTATGGTTTATTAAATGCTGAGGCAGATTTAGCTATAGTTGTTGGCGGTTATAATAGTAGTAATACTTCCCATTTAGTAGAGCTTTGCGAACGCAAGTTTAAAACGTATTTTATTTCTTCCGAAAAAGAAATAATAGATCAAAACACGATACAACATTTTGATTACCCTAATAAAAAGCATTTAACTACAAATAATTTTTTGCCAACTAATCAACCCCTTAAAATTATTATTACCAGCGGAGCTTCTTGTCCTGATTCGGTTTTAGAAGGAGTAATCCATAAAATAAATAGTTTTTATACTGATTTAAAATTAGTAGAAGATGTATTAAAAAATTTAAAATAAAATAAACTGCATGCATATTAACCTCACAAAACCTTTAGCTTTTTTTGATTTAGAAACTACAGGTATTAATATTGGAACTGATAGGATTGTTGAAATATCTATAGTTCGTGTAAACGTTGATAATTCAACCGATATACTAACTAAAAAGGTTAATCCAACTATTCCAATACCTCTAGTAACTTCAAAAATTCATGGTATTTATGATAAAGATGTTGCTGATTGCCCAACGTTTAAAGAGCTAGCGGGGCAGTTATCAAAGTTTATTGAGAATTGTGATTTAGCTGGATTTAATTCAAATAAGTTTGATGTGCCATTATTAGCGGAAGAATTTTTAAGGGCTGAGGTTGATTTTGATTTAAAAAACAGAAAATTAATAGATGTGCAAAATATATTTCACATCATGGAGCCCCGCAATTTATCTGCTGCGTATAAATTTTATTGTGGTAAACCTCTTGAAAATGCACATTCTGCAGAGGCTGATACTGTTGCAACTTACGAAATTTTTAAGGCACAACTTAAACACTATGAAAATACTGAAGTGGTTGATGATAAAGGTAATGTAACCATTCCTGTAAAAAATGACATGGCTGTTTTGAGTGATTTAACAAATAGAACTAAACAAGCTGATTTATCTTCTCGTATTACTTTTAATGAAAAGAATGAGGAAATTTTTAATTTTGGAAAACATAAAGGCAAAACGGTAAAAGAAGTGTTTGAAAAAGAACCAGGTTATTATGGCTGGATGATGCAAGGCGATTTCCCTTTATATACTAAAAAAATTATTACTCAAATTAGATTAAGTATGAAGTAGAATAAAAGTATACATGAAGATAAAATTTACATATTTAGTACTGTTAGTGATTGTTTCACTATCAACTATCAAAAGCCAAACCATTGGCGCAGGAGCATCTGCAATTTATAATTTTCAATCAGAAGGCTATGGAGCTGGTTTAAGAGCCTCTATTTATCCTAATAATCGATTTAGCTTTGTTCCTCAGTTTTCTTATTTTTTTGGATTTAATAAGGTGAGTGAATATACAATTGGATTGGCTGTAGAAGGAAAAATTATTAAGTACAAAAAATTAAATATGTACGGCTTATTGCATGGTGGTTACAATTCTTGGTTAAATTATAAAGCATCACCTATGAAAGATGCAAAGCCTAATAACTGGAATTTTGAAGGTGGCTTAGGAATATCTACCAACACCTGTTTGCGTCCGTTTTTAGAATATAGATATAACATAAAGTTCAGAGAAACACATTTAGATTTAGGATTTTTGTATATCTTTGGTTGTAAGAAAGGAAACTATCTTAAAGAAGTCGACTGCCCTACATTTTAATAATTTAAAATTTAATTAATATGCAAAACTTAAAATCATCATCGCTGTTTCTGGGACTAGCTCTTATTACATCAACCATTTTTGTAAGCTCTTGCTCTAAAGATAGAATTGCCTCTCCACCTCTTAATTCATATAGTTCTCCAAATTCGTATTTAGATTCTAAAAAACAAGCGGAACAAGAATTCACAATTGATAGCACTGGTTCAGGACCAATTATTGGTAATCAAGGTACAAAAATTTGGATAGGGAAATCGTGTTTGGTTACCTCTACAGGCGATACTATTACTTGGCCTTTTAAAATAAAATTAGTAGAGTTGTATACTCCAAAAGATATGATATATTATCAAATGCCAACTGTTGCATCTGGTAATATTTTGGAAACTGATGGTGAAATTAGATTACGTGCATTTAAAGGCACTTCAGAATTATCTCTTAAACCAGGCGGATGTTATGCTCAAATTGAAATGCCTAACGCCGCTCCTAAAAGTTATATGCGTGTTCATTATGGATTTGGTTCTACTAACTGGACTGATAATCCAGCTTCATTAGGTGTAACATCTAGTTTAAGTCCTTTGTTTACTGCAACATCTTATGGTTATTTAGGTCAAATAGCAAAATTGGGTTGGATTAATTGTGGTGTAAACGCAAGTAGTTCTTCATCTAGTCATTTTACTTTTTCTTCTACGGTTGATGATTTAACCAATGTGGCAATTTTTGTGTATATCCCATCTAAGAAAACTGTTATTCAAGCCTCAAGTTTAACTTCAGATTTAATTCCAAATGGAACAGCAGTAAAAATTATTGCCTTAGGTATTGGTAGTGGCAGTCAATTATATAGTTTTGACCAAAACTTTACAATTACTACCAACACAAATATTGACATTACTTTATCTGCAACAACAGATGCTGCCTTTACAACGTTGTTAAATAGTTTATAGAGAAAATACGAAATTATAAAAGTCTATAGTACAGTTTCTCCATGCATGATATAGAACCTTTTTATAATTGGCAACATTTGTACATTGCTTCTGAAGACGAAGAATCGCCGTTTTATGGAGCAGAATACAGCGAGTTTACATTTAGTAATACTGTATATAACTACTACATACATCCTCAATGGGATGATATGGGAAGTGAAACTTTATATTTAAAAATTTTATTTGTTGATTACGATGAACGCTATGCAATTATTGAATTGATTGGCGAATGGAATGATGCAATTAATAACGATATTATGCTTTTAAAGCGCGATATTATTGATGAATTGATGTTTCATAATATTAATAAATACATCATCATTGGCGAAAATGTTTTAAACTTTCATTCATCAGATGATTCATACTACGAAGAGTGGTTTGAAGATATTGAAGACGGTTGGATTGTTTTTTTGAATTTCAGAGAGCATGTTTTAAAAGAATTTAAATACGCTAACCTTGATTATTATTTTAATACTGGTGGTGAGCTTAATGATTTTGAGTGGCGCAAATTTTCACCAGGACAAGTTTTTGGTAACGTGTCAAAAATTATTTCAAAAAGACTAGAGTAATTGATTAACAAAATAATTCACTCGCTATTTTATCAGCAAATAATTTACCATTGGTAGTTAATTTAAAGCAATCATCTTTAAAGAACACAAGTTCTTTTTCAATGTATTTATTTATTTTTTTAGAAAACTGATTATTTAATTCAGTATTAAAATTTGACTTAAGAAAAAGATTACTTATTCCCCAAATGGTTCGTAATGAAGTTAAAATATATTCATTAAATCGGTTTTCTTCAGTTAACGTTTCGAGTTCAAAATAATCAGCTTGTTTTTCGTTTATGTTTTTTATATAAATGTTGTTATTGGAAATATTCCATTGCCTGCTGTTGCCATTGAACGAATGTGCCGATGGACCAATGCCAATGTATTCTTTGCCTTTCCAATAGTTAGAGTTGTGTTTACTAAAAAAATTTTCTTTTCCAAAATTCGAAATTTCGTAGTGTATAAAATTATTTTTTTCAAGTCTTTCAATCATTTCCACAAATAGTTCCGAACTTTTTTCGTCATCAATTTCATCTTCTTTTTTTATTTTGAAATCATGGCCAAGCTTAGTTTTTTCTTCAATTGTTAAGTTATAACTCGAAATATGAGGAACGTTTAATTCAATTGCCTTATCTAATGTTCTTTTCCAATTAGCAAGATTGCTAAATTTAGATCCATAAATTAAATCAATGGTAATATTTTCAAATCCTTTGTCTTGAGCTCTTTTTACGCAGGATTCGCTTTGAATGGAATTATGAGCTCTGTTCATCCATATCAACTCTTCATTATTAAAACTTTGTAAACCTATACTTAATCTGTTTATTTCTAATCTTTTTAATTCATTGAGTTTGTCATTATTTAAATCATCCGGATTTGATTCTAAAGTAATTTCAGTATTAGGAGAAACTTTATATAGTTTATGAATTTTATTTAAAATCAAAAACAAATCCTTTTCAGATAAGATGCTTGGTGTGCCTCCTCCAAAATAAATTGTTTCAATGTGTTTATCATTTAAATAACTAAAACGTAAGTCAAGTTCTAACAATAAACTATCAATTAAACTAGTTTTGTTTTTTAAGGATGTTGAAAAATGAAAATCACAGTAATTACATGCCTGTTTGCAAAAAGGAATATGTAAATAAATACCGCTCATTGATTATGGTTAGTTAATTATTGGTGAAGGTAGTTATAATACTACTTAATATTAATTTGTGAATAAAGTAGGTGAATTTAACGACCAATTTATGGACGATTTGCCATGTTCAATCAAGTAATCATTTGTTTTACTAAAATGTTTACAACCAAAAAATGCACCTCTTGCTAATGGCGAAGGATGAGCAGCTTCTAAAATTTTGTGTTTATTTGCGTTTATTAAGTGTGATTTAGTTTTTGCAAAGTTTCCCCAAAGTAAGAAAACTACATTACTCGTATTGTCAGATACATGTTTAATTACTTCATCAGTAAATGTTTCCCAGCCTTTATTTTGATGGCTTCCTGGTTGACCTTCTCTAACAGTAAGTGTGGCATTTAATAATAAAACTCCTTGTTTAGCCCAATTTGTTAAATTGCCATGGTTAGCAATAGGAATATTTAGATTAGTTTGTAATTCTTTGTATATATTAATTAATGAAGGTGGAGGTTTAATGCCATCTTTTACAGAAAAACTTAATCCGTGGGCTTGTTTAATTTTATGATAAGGGTCCTGACCAATTAGAACAACTTTAACTTCGTTTAAGGAGGTTAATTCAAAGGCGTTAAAGATGTCATTGGTTTCAGGAAAAATGTTGAAATTTTGCCTTTCTAATGTTATAAATTCCTCTAAAGCAATGAAATAAGGTTTTTTCTTCTCTTGTTCAAAAAAAGGAATCCAATTATTATTGTTAATTTTCAAAGTATGTGAGTATTAATTTAGATATTTTTTTTGTAGTTTGCCAAATTACTATATATTTGCTATTCCATTAAATAAAAATTAAAATATGAAAAAATTAGCTTTACTATCTGTTTTATCTATCGCTTTATGCTCTGTAATTTCTTCTTGCAAATCGCATGAAAAATGCCCTGCATACTCTAAAGCTAATACAACTATTTCAGCAAAAAAATCTGTATAATTTCTCATGCTTTGGCATCAATTAACTGACAAAAATCAGTTATTAGAAATTATTTCACAATCTAAAAAACAGCCTCATGAAAATTTGGCTGTTTTGTTGTTTAAGCATAGTACAAGATGTTCTATTAGTTCTATGGCATTAAATCGCCTTCAATCAAAGTGGGTTGATAATCCTAAAATACCAACTTATTATTTGGATTTATTAAGTTACAGAGAAATATCAAATGAGATAGCTTCATTGTTTCAAGTTGAACATGCTTCCCCACAAGTTCTAGTAATAAAAGATGGTAAATGCATTTATACTGCCTCGCATTCAGAAATTTCAGTATCTGATATAATGGAAGTTATTGCCAAACAAACTCTGTAATTTGTTTTAAATCGGGGTGTAAACTCTTTGCAACTGGGCAAGTATGTGCAGCTCTCTCATACATTAGTTTTTCTTTATCTGTAAAATCTTTTTTAGGAAA
>CALMMX010000382.1 GCA_937868545.1 uncultured Bacteroidota bacterium | reverse complement strand
CATTAATCCAATAACCGTAAGCATTGAAAAATCCATTTCCTTTGCAGGTGGGCAAACTCCTTGGCGCTTATGCATTAATAAAACAAAAGATACATTATTCTATTTAAACAATGGAGTTTACAACTTCCCCATTTCACAAAGCTCATTAAGTAGTTCGCCTATAATTTCACAAGGTTCAAAACTATATTATGGCTTAGGCTATAATCCTAACGATAACACAATTTATGTTTCAGATGCCATTGACTATGTCCAAAAATCAAAAATAGAAATATACACACCAGATGGAACTTTTATAAAAAGTGTTAATGCAGGTATTATTAGCAATAGTTTCATTTTCGATTAATTCCTTTTAGTATATTTATGTTTTGGAAAATCACCTGCACATAATTTCTTTTGACATTCCTTTTCCGGCAAACTATGGAGGCGCTATTGATGTATTCCATAAAATAAGGTGTTTACATGAAGAAGGAATAAATGTTATTTTACATTGTTTTGAATACGGCGATAGGGGGCAATCTATTGAATTAGAAAAACTATGCAAAAAAGTATATTATTATAAAAGAAACACAAGTTTTAGGAATCAACTTTCATTTTTACCTTATAACGTAAAATCAAGAACCAACGACCAATTAAAACGAAATTTATTAAAAGATAATTATTCAATATTATTTGAGGTATTACATACTTGTTATTTAATTAATGATCCTCAATTAAAAAACAGGTTTAAAATATACAGACATAGCAATATAGAACATGAATATTTTAAAGAACTAGCAAAAGCTGAAAAAAGTTTTCTCAAAAAAATATATTTCAATATTGAAGCCATAAAATTAAAGTGGTTCGAAAAAAATATTAAAAATGCTGATGTAATTTTATCAGTTTCAAAAACTGATTTAAATTATTTTAAAAAAAACTACCCAACAACCAAAAGCTACTATTTACCAAGCTTTAATGAGTTTGATGAAATAGAAGTGCAAAAAGGAATTGGTAATTATATTTTATACCACGGTAATTTATCAATCTCTGAAAACTATACAGCTGCAATTTGGCTTATAGAAAATGTATTCAGTAAAATAAATTACCCAGTAATAATTGCAGGTTTAAATCCACCAAGCTTTTTAACTAAACTGATTGAATCGTATAAACATATTACTTTAAAAGAAAATTGTAATTCAGAAGAAATTAACCAACTTATTTCCGAAGCTCAAATTCACTGTTTATACACTGCACAAGCTACAGGACTAAAACTAAAATTACTAAACGTATTGTATAAAGGACGCCATATTATTGTAAATAAAAATATGCTTGTTGGTACTGATTTAGGAAGCGCTTGCTCAATTTGCAATACAGCAGACGAATATATCACTACAATTAATTTACTATTAAATAAACCAATTGAAAGCTCTGATCTAAAAGCAAGAACAAATACCCTTGAAGAAATTAGTAATAAGCATAAAACTCAAAAAATTTTAGACTTACTGTGTAATAAACATTTGTAAAAAAATCAAAAGTAATTTACTTTCTTCCTGGATACACTTTTAAACCTTCTTTCAAACAAATTAAAGCATTTTGCAGATCTTCAATTTTAAGAACGTATGCTAAACGCACTTCATCAATACCTGCTCCAAGAGTAGAATAAAAACCAGTAGCTGGTGCCATCATTACTGTTTGATTATTAAAACTAAATTCTTCTAGTAACCATTGGCAGAATTTATCAGCATTGTCAATTGGTAAACGGGCAATACAATAAAATGCACCACTTGGCTTTGGACAAAACACACCTTCAATTTTATTAATTTCTTCAATTAAAAAATCTCTACGCGCTA
>CALMMX010000381.1 GCA_937868545.1 uncultured Bacteroidota bacterium | reverse complement strand
ATGAGCAAATCAATTTTCTATCACGCTGGTTGTCCAGTATGTGTAAGTGCAGAACAAGACATCCTAAGTTTAATCAATCCTTCTAATGTAGAGGTGGTACATTTAGGAAACGATAAATCTAAAATTGCTACAGCTGAAGCTGCTGGTGTAAAATCAGTTCCAGCTTTGGTAACTCCAAACGGAAATGTATTACACTTAAATTTTGGCGCATCAATGGCTGATGTAAAAGGATAAAAAACTTAGCAGCTAGTTTAAACTTAAACTAGCTGTTTTCAAATTTACTAACTTCTACAAATGAAAAATTTAAAATTTTATCACGATGGTTGCGAAATTTGTGCAAGTGTGGGTCAAGAAATTGTTAATTTAATTGGTCTATCAAACTTAGAGGTAATCCATGTAGGAATAGATCCTGCAAAAATAATAGAAGCAAATAATTTAGGTGTAAAAACCTTTCCCGCTTTAGTTAACATAAATGGAAATGTGCTTCATTTTAACGTTGAGGAACACGAAGGAAACATCGATTGCTTGTTATAAATGCTATAAATATTTAAACAAAAAACAAAAACATGAAAAAAATAATATACACGTTGTCATTAACAACAGTCTTAGCTATCACAACTGCTTTTGCGTGTGATAAATGTCAAAAATTTAATAACGAAAATTTCGTTATTGTATCAACAAGCGCAAGCTATAATTCAAACTTAAAGCAATTGGTAATGTCTATCCAAGTAAAAGGTAAAGCAGGAGTAACCATGCCAGATTCTATTGGAAAATTAGATGGAGCTGGTGTTTTAGGTTATGTATTTCCAACAACATTAAAATCAGAAGACGTTGGTTTTAATAAAACCGATGGAATTGTAGCATTAGCTTTAACATCGCATCCTGATTTTGATGATTCGCCTTTATGGGATGAGAACAATAACGGAACATTTTCAGACGATGGTCGTGTTTGGCATCCTCATTGGGTTTTACTAGTAAAAGACGAGAGAGTTAAAGGAGGGCTTGCAGTAAAAGAATTTAAAAAAGAAGATAAAACTGTTAAACTGCCAACTACTGCACCAAATATGCCAATGTATATGGATAGTCCGGGCTTTCAAGTGATAACAAAAGGTAATACTATTCAGGTAGTAATACCATCTTACAGAATTAATAATAAAATTGATTTTAAATTTGATGCAGTTACTTGTTATATGTCGGTTAATACCTCTAATATGATGATGCCAATGTTAGGCGTTATGGAAGTTTATAGTGTTGCCTCAGGAAAATTAACCCTGCCATATGTTGTAAAAACAAAATAATTAAAAATTGTAAAAGGCTCTAAAAACTCTAATTATGAAAAACATAAACAGACGTAGTTTTATTAGTAAAGTAGGGGTATTAGGTATTGGAGGTATTATAACATCCTTATCCTTAAAAAATAACCTTTTAAACGCAACTATTTTAAACTCTACAAATACAAATATGTTTATACTTCCCGAACTACCCTATACTTATAGTTCTTTAGAGCCTTTTATTGATAAAGAAACAATGCTAATTCATCACACAAAACACCACCAAGCGTACATTAATAACTTAAATAAGCTTATCATTAGTGAGAGTATTCCCACAAATACAATTGAAAATATTCTAAATAATATATCAAATTATTCTACATCTGTGCGTAATAATGCCGGCGGTCATTATAATCATTCGCTGTTTTGGCAATTACTTACACCAATAAAAAACGATAATGCAGAGTCTTTTAAAATTAACGAAGCTATCGTAAATAAATTTGGCTCTATGTAAATTATAAAGGTAGAATTTGAGAAAATGGTAATGTCTGTTTTTGGTTCAGGTTGGTGTTGGCTGATTTTGAATGAAGCTAACCAACTCGAAATTATCACAACGGCTAACCAAGATAATCCACTAATGCCAGTCATCATTAAAAATGCTAGCCCACTTTTGGCTTTAGATATTTGGGAACACGCCTATTATTTAAAATACCAAAATAAAAGAGCAGATTATTTAAAAGCTTGGTGGCAAATTGTTAATTGGAAATTTGCAAACACATTATATACTAATTAATTTAAAATAAAAGCTCGTGGAAATTTCAGTTTACGATACAGTTTTTAAAAAGGAAGATGGAACTATGATTAAGTTCGATATTTTAGTTCCCGCTGATTTTAAAGATTTGAATAAAATATATGAGTATGGCAATTCCTTTTTAAAAGAAGAAAAAATAGTTGCCAAAAACCTTATTAGTGCCGATGAGTGTGATTTTTGCCACATTGAAGTTGCAACTGAGGCAATTAAAAATGATATAAAAAATAAAGGATATTCAATATTTAAACATTGGGGTTTTTAAAATGACAAATATAATGTTCAGCTTTTTCACAATATTAAATTGGCTTTTTCCGACATCGTTAGAACAAGTTACACCTAAACAAATTAAAAATAAAACTATGGAAGTAGCCGTATGGGACACCTATGTAAAAAAGAAAGATGGTAACACAATGCATTTTGATATTATTGCGCCAACATCTATTAAAGATGTAACAATTATTTACCAATACGGTAAATTATACTTAAAAGAAAAAAAACAAGAAGGACAACTTATCAGCTCCAAAGAATGCCGTTTTTGTTATATCGAAAAAGCAACAGAGGCTATGCAAACATCAATAAACTAAATAGGTTATTATAGTATTGATAAGGCAGGTGG
>CALMMX010000380.1 GCA_937868545.1 uncultured Bacteroidota bacterium | reverse complement strand
ATCAGACAAAACGGGAGTTAAAATGAAGACCGTCTCATAGCGTTTTTCCATTGTTATTATTTTTTTAAATTAGGGTGGCAAATATAGGGTATTTATTTGATTATTAAGCCTTTTAATGTTAATTTCTTAAATAATTTTTTTCATTAAAGCATTTAACTTATTAATAATCAATATATTGTAATTTATGTTTATTAACAATTTTGTGTAAAACGCTATACGTTTTTAAGTAAAAAAGTAAAAATCAACCTTTTCTTTATGTAGATATTTATGATAAAACGGTTTCAATTAAAGAAATATCTACATCACAAATCAATTCATAATTGCCAATAGATTTTGGAAGTGATAAACATAAATTGTTACCAATATTTTTTTTGTCATGCAGTATATATTTCAACATCATTTTTTTTGTGGAAGACGTTATATTGATTTTTTTATAAATCAAACCAATGTAATCTTTAATTTCTTGTAATTCTTTTTTTGTAATATGTTTTAAAATGTATGCAATTTCAGATTCTATTATCATACCATAAGCTACGGCCTCACCGTGCAATATATCTTTCTTTTGCTCTATTAATGTGCTTTCTAGGGCATGACCAATACTATGGCCAAAGTTTAATGATTTACGTATGTGTTTTTCATGTAAATCTTTTTTTACAATATTATTTTTTAGTTCAATTGCTTTTGCAATAATAGTTTCTGAATAAAACTGATTTGTTTTTTTAAATTTTTTGAGCGTATTCCAAAATGGTTTATCTGCTATTAAAGCTATTTTTATTATTTCGGCATAGCCATTAGTAATTTGTCTTTGGTTAAGCGTTTCAATAAATTGTGCGTTTACAAAAACTCCTTTAGGTACATACGTTGTACCAATATGATTTTTAATCCCTTCAAAATCTACCCCTGTTTTTCCGCCAACACTGGCATCTACCATGGCAAGTAAGGTAGTTGGTATGTTTATAAATTCCACACCTCTTTTAAAAGTTGAAGCTACAAAACCTCCTAAATCTGTTATTACACCACCTCCTAAATTTATAATTAAACTTTTTTTATCTGCACCAATATCTGTTAAGGCACCCCACACTTGTAAACATGTTTCCAAAGTTTTGTTTTGTTCACCACTTTCTAATTCTACAATTTCGGCTGCTGTAAGTGCTTTACAACTAAAAAGTAAATGAGATAAACAATAATTACTTGTATTCTCATCACAAATTATAATGTATTTGCTGTAGTTGTGTTTTGATAAAAAAGTATTTAAGCTTTTAAATGTATTGTTTTCAATGTAAATGCTGTATGAGGTAGACTTAATAATAGACATTAGTTAATAATTTATAGTAAACTATTTATTTGTTTTAAAGCTTGCTGCGCTTGTTGATTGTTAGGATTCTTTTTTAGTAAGCGTAATAAATACACATGCGAGTTTTTAAAATCTTTTTTGTACGCGTACAGTCCAGCAATATTTAATAGTAATGGTTCATAATCAGGGTCGTAACGTAGTGCTTTAAAATAATTGATTTCGCAAGCTTTTGCATCACCATTTACTAATTGTATATATCCTAAATTTGTAAGTGCTGAAACATGTTTTGGATTTTCTTTCAAAATTTCTTCGTATATTTTTATTGCTTCATTATTTTTTCCAACAGAAATTAATGTTGACCCAACTTTGTTTTTAAAATCTAAACCATAAGGCGCAAGTGTTAATGATTTTTCAAAATAGATTAGTGCTTTGTTGTAATTGCCAGTATTGTAAAACGCTTCTCCAATGCGGTAACAGGTCCACGCATGTTCGTTTGAATATGATTTTGTTATAAGTTTTGTGTTAAGTAAATAATTGTCAGTTAAAGTATTAACATATGAAATAATTTGAGAATAATTCTTTTTTGTAAACTCAAGTTGAATTAATAATTGAATGTTGTTTTTTAAATCGTTTTCTGTTTTGGAGTTTAATAATAATGCTGCACTATCTAAATAATAAGCTTTGGGTTCAAATTTTTCGTATTGGTTAAGGTAGGCTTTAGCTTTAATGTATGAACTAGGATTTTTTTCGTTAATAGCATATAGTCCAATAAATTCTTTTATGGCCTCTTTTTCTTTTTTTGAAATTGTTTTAGGTTGAGGTTTTCTAATATAATGATCATGAACAGTTACATGTGGTATATCTATTGATCCTGATTTTGGCATATGACAGCTAACGCAGTTAGATGCTTTATTAACCCCTTTTTTATTACAAATTAAATTCGAGCCAAATATTGAATTATCTTTAGTCTTTAATCTTTCATCATTAATCCCTCTAGTCCCAGCGGTCTCTTTTATCTTTTCAGTCTTTTCTGTCCCTTCTTTGTGACACTTATTACAAGCCTCATTAAAAACATTTGGGTTGGTTTCTCTTACACTTACATGTGGGTTATGGCAAGTTACACACGTCATTGCATCTTTATAAGGTTTTAATTTATTAGTAGCATTTGCTTTAGATGAGTTTGTTGAAGCTATAAAACATTTACTTTGCTTTAATCTATCTGCATGCGAAGCCATAATAAATTCATCATCTGCATTTTTATATTTTGGTAAAAACACAGTCATATAATCGCTCAGCTTCATGCCGGGTTTAAAATCATAAAACGATTTCCCTTCTTTTAAAACGGTATTGCCTTGTAAGTGGCAACGTTGGCATATATCAAATTGAGCATCAATGCTTAATTTTGCAGGATTCACAATACTGTAATCAATAAATTTTGAGGTGTCAATTTTTACACCAGTTGAGCGCTGAGCAACGTGTATACTTCCTGGGCCATGACATCTTTCGCAATTTATTCCTTCGGGCACCGAAGCAAATTTGTTTTCTGACCCTAAAACAAAATCGGGGTAATTATTATGGCAACTCATGCATTCCAATCCAATTTTACGCGTAAAACGAGTGTTATGCCCATTTTCAAATCCAGGAGGTAAGTCCCATTTTTGCTTTTGAGTATAAAACGTCATTGGCATTTGGTTTAAATAGCCATTAACCGATTGTATATGCGAGTTTGTGTGTTGCCCCGAACCTATAATAAAATTAACAGTTTCTAGTCGTTTGTGCACTGTGTCTTTTCCAGACAACCTGTACTCTAATATTTTTAAACTGTCTTTTTCCCAAAAAGCTTTATAATAAAAATCTCCTATTTTATCTTGTATTACAGAAGTGTGATAATCTCCCGCAGATTTAGTTTTGCTTGCCACATCAAAACTTTTGCCCATTCCAGTTTTTATAAACGTATTGTAAATATCCTGATGGCACAGTTTACATGTATTTATGCCAACATATTTGGCCGTATCAGAGTGGTTGAGGTAAACTAAAGTGTCTTTATACTCTTTTTTTGAGGTAGGTTGTTCTTCTGTTTGGCATGAAAATAAACCAAGCGCAATTATAGTTGCAGAAAAATTGAATACATATTTTAGAGTTTTTTTCAATAATGTTAATTAGCTCTCAAAAATAACATAACAATTTGTAATATTAATTTTTAGCTGTTTTTTGAAGCTAAACAGGTAAATAAATTGCTAATAAATTTCAAATACTACATTTTCAGCAAGATAAATTGGTTTCTCCTATAATATTCACTACTTTTGCACCCTTAAAAAAAACAAACATGTCAGAAATCAGAAACATTGCCATTATTGCCCATGTCGATCACGGGAAAACAACATTAGTAGATAAAATTTTACACCAATGTAATTTATTTAGAGAAAACCAAGCCTCTGGTGAATTAATCCTTGATAACAACGACTTAGAGCGTGAACGTGGTATTACCATTTTAGCAAAAAACGTTTCTGTTACATACAAAGGAACAAAAATTAACATCATTGATACTCCAGGACATGCTGACTTTGGAGGAGAAGTTGAGCGTACCTTAAACATGGCTGATGGAGTAATTTTATTAGTAGATGCTTTTGAAGGTCCAATGCCTCAAACACGTTTTGTTACTCAAAAAGCAATTGCTGCTGGTAAAAAAGCTATTGTAGTTATTAATAAAGTAGATAAGCCAAACTGTCGTCCTGAAGAAGTTCATGATAATGTTTTTGACTTATTTTTTAATTTAGATGCTACTGAAGATCAATTAGATTTCCCAACAGTATACGGTTCTAGTAAAAATGGTTGGATGAGTAATGATTACAAAAACGAAACAACTGACGTAACTTATTTGTTAGATACAATTATTGCAAACATACCAACTGCACCTGAGCGTGTAGGAACATTACAAATACAAATTACCTCATTAGATTATTCATCTTTTATTGGTCGTATTGCTGTAGGTCGTGTTTTCCGTGGAATTATTAAAGAAAACATGCCAGTTAGCGTTGTAAAACGTGATGGTAGAATTCAAAAATCTCGTATTAAAGAATTATTTGTGTTTGAAGGTTTAGGTAAAATTAAAGTTACTGAAGTTCAAACAGGAGATATTTGTGCATTTACAGGAATTGAAGGATTTGAAATTGGTGATACAGTTGCTGATTTCGATTCTCCAGAAGCAATGCCAACCATGAAAATTGATGAGCCAACAATGAGTATGTTATTTACAATTAACAACTCTCCTTTCTTTGGTAAAGATGGTAAATTTGTTACTTCTCGTCACTTACGTGATCGTTTATTTAAAGAGCTAGAAAAAAACTTGGCAATGCGCGTTGAAGAAACAGCATCCCCTGATTCTTATTTAGTATTCGGACGTGGTATCTTGCATTTATCAGTATTAATTGAAACTATGCGTCGTGAGGGGTATGAGTTACAATTAGGTCAACCACAAGTAATTGTTAAAGAAATTGATGGTCAAAAATGTGAACCAATTGAGGTTTTAACAGTTGATGTTCCTCAAGAATCTGCTTCTAAAGTAATTGATTTAGTTACTCAACGTAAAGGAAACTTAATGTTGATGGAAGCAAAAGGAGATTTAACTCACATTGAGTTCGAAATCCCTTCTCGTGGTATTATCGGTTTACGTAATAACGTATTAACTGCTACAGCTGGTGAGGCTATTATGGCTCACCGTTTTAAAGATTACGAGCCTTGGAAAGGACCAATCCCTAGCCGTATTGCAGGTGTGTTAATTTCTAAAGATAAAGGAACTGCAGTAGCTTATTCTATTGATAAATTACAAGATAGAGGTAAGTTTTTTGTTGAAGCAGGTGATGAAATTTACCCAGGAATGGTTATTGGTGAGCATATTCGTCCTGATGATTTAGTAGTTAATATTTGTACAGAAAAACAATTAACAAATATGCGTGCATCTGGTACTGATGATAAAATGCGTATTGTTCCTAAAATTAAGTTTAGTTTAGAAGAAGCTATGGAATACATCCAAGGTGATGAATACGTTGAGATTACGCCTTCTTTTATTCGTTTACGTAAAATTTATTTAGATGAAAATGAACGTAAACGTTTCGGAAAACAATTAGTGTCTTAATCACTAAATATAGAATTCAAAAAAGGCAAGAAAATTTATTTCCTTGCCTTTTTTTATTAAATCCTTTAACTTATTTATATTTATAATCTATTTGTAGATTTTGATATTTATGGTTTGCAAAAATTGAAGTTACAAACTAAACTATCGCATATAACATTACAATTAAAAATTAAAGCAATACATGAAACCCTCTTTTGATACTATATATATGGAGCTGGCAGAAAAGCTAGCAACGCGTTCACACTGTGTAAAAGCACAAGTGGGAGCAGTTTTAACTAAGGATACCCGTATTGTATCATTAGGCTATAATGGTCCCCCAGCAGGAACTCATAATTGCGATGTTGAATTTCCTGTTGATGGTTGCCCAAGAGATAGTAAAGGAAGTTGTTCTTTGGCATTACACGCAGAGCAAAATGCTATCCTTTATGCTGTAAAAAACAATACGGCTATTGAAGGTTCTACGTTGTATGTTACTCTTTCGCCTTGTATATCATGTGCTAGAGTAATTTATACTACCGGAATTAAACGAGTTTATTACAAACATAGTTATGCTGAATATAAAAAAATTCCAACTGATGAAGGCGTTGAATTTTTGAGAAAATTTGGCGTTGAGGTTATTCATTATAAATAATATTTTAGTATGATTTTTAGATTAGTTTTTTGTGTATTATTTTTTGCGTTTTTGCAAACTAATATTCATGCGCAAGAGGGCGGTGGCCCCCCAAAAAAGGATCAATCTATAAAAAGTAAACGAAAACTTCGCAAAGCGGATCGTAAAAAGTGGAAAGAAGACAGGGCTGCAGAAAGAGCTGAGAAAAAAAAGATTAAAGCGCATCACAAGCGCATACAAACTAAAGAAGTGCGAAAACGCATGAAACGCAGTAAGGTTAAGGCTCAGCGAAATCATGACCATCAACGTGCTCCATTTTTTGAACGTATGTTTACAAAGAAAGGAAAACACAAATCTACAAAACAACCAAAAGAGCGAAAATCTAAATCACAAAATTGATTTTACCACTTATTGTTATAAAACGACCACTTATTAAAAAGTAGCCTCCATTTAAGATATGCTCTTATAATTTGTTGGCGTTTTTTGTAATTTCGTGTTAATTCTTGTTAAGTTTAATACCCTTTAACACGAAAAATTTGGAAAACAGTAAGATAAATATCAGAATAATTGAAAAAAGTACCAAAAAAACTTGCACTAATAAGCTTTGGTTTATATATTTATCGGCTCGAAAAACAAAGAATTTTAATTAAAAATTAATTATATGTTAAGAAAAATTTACCTTTCAATTGCAACACTTATTATTTCTAGTGCCGCTATGATGGCCCAAAGTGCTGGTGGAATCAAGGTTTTATTAAAAGATAAAAACAATGGTGAAGCCATTCCATTTGCAAATGTTGTTGCTTATTTAAACGGAGTGCAAGCAGGTGTAGGAACTACCGATATGGATGGATATGCTGTTATTAAGCCTTTAAATCCTGGTAAATATTCAGTAAAAGGTGCTTATGTTGGCTATACACCTCAAGAAATGAAAGATGTAACTGTGAGTGAATCTAAAACAACTTACATTACAATTGCTTTATCAGGTGGTTTAGAAACTGATGTAGTTGAAATTGTTGGTTATACTGAACCTTTAATTGATCCAGATACTAAATCGGGTGGAACTGTTACTCGTGAAGAGTATAACAATATGGCTACAAAAAACATTAACTCTGTTGCGGCAACTACAGCAGGTGTGTTTCAAGCTGATGAAGGTGGAGCTTTAAATGTAAGAGGTGGTCGTTCTAATAACACAACTTATTTTGTAGATGGTGTAAAAGTAATTGGTGGTTTAGGTGTTCCTCAACAAGGTGTTGAACAATTAAGCGTTATTACTGGTGGTTTACCTGCTCAATATGGTGATGCAACTTCAGGGGTTATTTCTGTAACAACTCGTGGGCCTCAAAGTAATTTCTTTGGAGGAATTGAATTAATTTCTTCTCAATTAACTGATAAATTTGGATATAATCAATTAGGTTTTTCATTAGGTGGACCAATTTGGCAAAAGAAAGATTCAGCAGGTAACAAAACTCCTGTAATTGGTTTCATTTTATCAGGACAAGGAACATATGAAAAAGATCCAAATCCTTCTTACAATAAAATTTATAAATTAAAAGATGATAAATTAAAAGAAGTTGAGCAAACTCCATTAAGCGTTGCGCCATCTGGTAGCGGATTTTATCCATCATTGTATAATATAAATGAAGGTGATTTTGAAAGAGTTAGTGCTCGCCAAAATGTAGCTGCAAGAGGTATTCAATTAAATGGTAAGTTAGATTTCAAAATCACTCCTAATACTAATTTAACATTAGGTGGTGCATTAGATTATGGAAATCAACACAATTACATTTATCAATATGCTTTATATAATGCGCAAAATAACCCTCAACAAATCAGTACTACTTGGAGAACTTTTGCAAGCATCCGTCAAAAATTTGGTACAGCGCAAACTGGTGCTGAAAAAGAAAAATCACAATCAATAATTTCTAACGCTTATTTTACTTTCTTAGCATCTTACGAAAACTCAAAACGTAAGACACAAGATGATACACATAAAGACAAATTATTTGACTATGGTTATATTGGTAAATTTAATATTACTGCTGATACAGGTTTAACTAATTATAAAAATGTTTTTGCAGGAACTGATAGTTCGTATTGGGTTTATCAAGGCCGCTCATACAGCCCTGTAACTTTCGAAAGAAGTGAAATAAATGCAACATCTGCAAACTATACTTCTCAAGTTTTTGATTATTATGGTAGCTTACCAACTATTCAAAATGTTTCAAGTAACTATGGTTTTATTAATGGTATTAGACCAGATGCAATTTACGGTTATTTTTTACCAACAGGTCGCCAATATCCTTCATACCAAATTTTAAATAATACTCAAACTCGTTTTAGTTCTAGTTTCTCAGCAGATATTAAAAACCATGCAATTATGGTTGGGGTAGAGTATGATCAACGTAATTCTTCTGGATATACAATTGATGCAGTAAGTTTATGGGATAGAATGCGTTTTTTAACTAACTCTCATTTAACTACTTTAGATACTAAAAACTTAGTATTAGTTCCAGAATTAAGTGGTACTGAAAATCACTATTATGCTAATTATGTATATAATGCTGATGCTCAAGCTCAAATTGACAAATCTTTAAGAGAAAAAATGGGTTTAGGTGCTGATAACCAAAGTTACATTAATACTGATATGTTAAATCCTGATGAATTAACATTAGATATGTTTAGTGCTAAAGATTTGCAATTAAATGCTACAAGTCAATTAGTAACATATTATGGTTATGATTATTTAGGTAATAAAGACAAAAACAACACATCAATTGATGGTTTCTTAAATAATAAAGACTCTAAAGGAAATATGACTATGAATATTGGTGGATTCAAACCAATTTATGTAGCTGGTTATATTCAAGATAAATTTGATTATAAGGATATTAAATTTAATGTAGGCTTACGTGTTGATCGTTTTGATGCTAATCAAAAAGTATTAAAAGATCCTTACTTATTCCAAGAAGCTTATACTGCTGGTGAGAAAGTGGCTGATAGACCAGCAAATATTAAAGATGATTTTGTAGTTTATATTGATGATAACAAAAGCTCTAATCCTACTGTTACTGCATATAGAGATGGAAAAACTTGGTATAATGCAGAAGGTAAAGAAGTTTCTGATCCAGGAACATTATTTTCAACAGGTGTTGCTAGCCCATGGTTAAAAGACGCTGATTTTGCTGCTAAAAATCCATTTAGTGTTAATGCATTTAAAGATTACAAACCGCAAATTAATGTAATGCCACGTGTGGCTTTCTCTTTCCCTATTTCTGACGTTGCAAGTTTCTTTGCACATTATGACGTATTAACACAACGTCCTTCAAATGGTGGTTTTGGTGATGTGAATATGAGATTCGACCCAACTGATTATTATTATATTGGATCTACTTCAAGTACACCTTTTATTACTAACTCTAATTTATTACCTGAAAAAACAATTGATTATGCTTTAGGTTACAACCAAGTGTTAAATGAAAAGAAAAATGCGGTATTGAAAATTGAAGCTTTTTACCGTGAAATGAGAAATCAAGTAACTCAAATCAGTGTTAACCAAGCATATCCAAAAACGTATTTAACTTATGCTAATCAAGATTTTGGTACAGTAAAAGGTTTATCATTAGAATTTCAATTACGTCGTACAAATGGTTTCCAATTTGATGCTAACTACACATTGCAATTTGCTGATGGGTCTGGTTCAAGTGCAAACTCTGGTGCTAATTTAGCAAGTTCAGGTCAACCTAATTTACGTGTTACTTTACCTTTAGATTATGATCAACGCCATAATATGGTATTTACTTTTGATTACCGTTTTGGTGAAGGAAAAGATTACAAAGGACCACAGTTTAATAGAACTAAAAAAGGAACTCAACAAACTTTCCAAATTTTCCAAAACATGGGTGCTAACTTAAGTTTCATCATTGGTTCTGGTACACCTTATACACGTTATCAAAGAGCTACTCCAATTACAACTAATGGATTAACTCAAGTTCAAAGTGGTAAAGCGCCAATTGCTGGTTCTTTAAATGGTTCAGCAAAAAATTGGCAATCACGTGCTAATTTAAGAATTGATAAAGACATTGATTTAGTTTGGGGTAAAAAGGATGGAGATAAACAAAAGAAAGCTGCATTAAATATCTACCTACAAGTATTAAACTTGTTAAATACTAAGAATATTCAAAATGTATTTAATTATACAGGAAATGCAGATGATGATGGATATTTAGCTACAGCTCAAGGACAACAACAAATAAGTACTAATTTTAATCCACAAGCTTATACTGATCAATATAATATATTTTTAAATAACCCAAGTAATTATTCAAGACCTCGTACCATTAGAATTGGTGTAATGTTAGATTTCTAATCAATAAAATATTTAATTATGCAAACAATAAATACATACAACAAACAGCTTTTGTTTTTAGCGCTTAGTTCATTAAGTGTTATTTCCTCAACAGCAAGAGAAATGAAGGATGATGGTTCTTTTCGCAAATCATCTGTTCATAGAGTAACAGCAGGTTGTGCTGTTGCAAATTCGAGGATGGAATTAGCAGTAAATAATGTTAGAACTATTATTTATTCTGGTTCAGATATGTGGTGGGATTTAAATAAGGGTAGTGCATATTATTATGTTCCAAAAGTTGAAGATAAATCGAAAGGTGCCTCTTCTAATTTCGCAGGTAACGTTTGGTTTGGTGGTAAGGATGATGGTGGTCAATTAAAAGTGGCAGCACAAACCTACAGACAAGATGGTGTTGATTTTTGGACTGGTCCATTAAGCACTATTGATGCATCTATTTCGCCTGATCAATGTTTAAAATATGATAAGATATTTAAAATTACACGTGCTGAGGTTGATAATTTTGTATTAGGTGGAGGACCAATTACTACTGCAATTAAAGAGTGGCCTGGTAATGGTGATTTATCTTTAAATCAAGATCCGTATTTAGCTCCTTGGGTTGATAAATTTGGTGTTGCTGGTGGTGATGGTGTTTATGAGCCTGAACAAGGTGATTATCCTTATTATGATGTTTATAACAACGCAGGAAAAGATAATTTAGGAGTTTGTAAAGCTCGTGTATTTGGTGATGAAACATTATGGTGGGTTTATAATGATAAAGGAGATGTGCACACTGCAACTGGTGGTAAAGCTATTGGTTTAGAGGTTAGAGCACAAGCGTTTGCATTTAAAACAACAGATGAAATTAATAACGCAACTTTTTATAGCTACCAAATTATTAATCGTTCTTCATTTAGATTAAATGAAACGTATATGACTGTTTGGACTGATGCTGATTTAGGTTATTCTCAAGATGATTATATTGGTTGTGATGTTAAAAGAGGTTTAGGCTTTGTTTATAACGGTGACTCTTATGATGAAACTACTGATGTACCGGGTTATTTAGATTACATGCCAGCTTTAGGTTGCGATTTCTTCCAAGGACCAATTAACACAGCAAATGGAATTGATGATGATAAAGATGGTTCAATTGATGAACCGGGTGAGCAAATGGGAATGAGTAAGTTCTTATATTATAATAATAACATTTCAGTTAGTAATCCAAATACACAAAATCCTAATAATGCGGTACAAACTTACCAATACATGACTGGATTTTGGAAAGATGGTACTCCATTTACATGTGATGTTCCTTCTGGTTACGGTGGTGCTACTCCAACAAGTTATATGTTCCCTGGAGACTCATACCCTGCTAGCCCTTGTGGTGCTACTAGCTGGGAAGAAACTTCAACACCAAACGATAGACGTTTCTTACAATCTGCTGGTCCGTTTATTTTAGAAGCTGGTGCTGTAAATTTTGTAACTGTAGGTTTACCTTGGGCAAAAGCTACTGCTGCAAATTCACCAAAATCAGCATTACCTTTATTGAAATTAGCTGATGATAAAGCACAATCATTATTTGACAATTGCTTTAAAGTATTAAGTGGACCTGAGGCTCCAGATATGACTATTCAAGAAATGGACAATGAATTAATTTTATACTTTACTAATAAAGTTACTTCTAATAACTACTTAAACCAATATAAAGAATTAGACGTGTCAATTATTGTTGATACAACAACATCTGTTGTATCTGGTTCAACTACAACAACTTATTATAAAAACGTAGATAGATATTACCATTTTGAAGGTTATAAAGTGTATCAATTACGTAATGACGCGGTTACTCAAGAAGATTTAACAGATTTATCTAAAGCTAAATTAGTATTTAGTTGTGATGTAAATAATGGTATTACTCGTTTAGTAAATTATGAATACGATGCATCAAGTGGTGGTGATGTTGCTAAAGTAAAAGCAGAAGGTAAAGATAACGGAATCGCTTCAACTTTCCACTTTACAAAAGATGAGTTTTCTACATCAAGTGATAAAAAAGTAGTAAACAATAAACAATATTATTTTTTAGCAGTTGCTTATGCTTATAACCAATATGGTGAGTACAAAGAAGATACTCCTTGGTCTGGCTTAAATAGTGCTTGTTCATTGGGTCAAAAACTTACATATTTAGAAGGTCGTAAATCTAAAAAAGCATATGGAATTCCACATATTCCAGACCCTGAAAAATCTGGCTCTATTACAAACTCATTCTATGGATACGGACCAAAAATTACTAGAGTAGAAGGAACTGGTAATGGTGGAAATGTATTAGATTTTACACAAGAAACTATGGATGCTATTGTTAGTAATGGTTCAAGAGTAAACACTTTAACTTATGAAAATGGTAGAGGCCCTGTTAATGTTAAAGTTGTAGATCCTTTAAACGTGCCAAATTCTGAATTCTCAATTAGCTTTATTAAAAAGAAATATTACAGTAATGAGAAACAAGCTTTAGACAGTGCTTGTAATTATTCAATGAGTAGCAAAGTAGTGAATAAATTTACAAATTATGGTTCTATTTTAGGTGATAGCGTTACTTGGGTTTTAAGAGATTTAACTAATAATAAAGATTATAAGCCTTGTAAATCAATTAAAATAGGCGAAGAGTTTTATTTTAGCGAAATTGGTTTATCTGTAAACATTGGTCAAACAAATGATGTTGGTTCTATTACCAGTATTCCTACAACAACTGCACTTGTATTTACCCAAGCTAAAGTTGTTTTACAAAGTGATTTACTTGAAGCTACCATGTCTTTTGCTGATCCATCAAAAAACTGGTTAACTGGTATTCCTGATAAAGATGGTACAAATGGATATAACTGGATTCGCTCAGGTTCTAATAAAGCGGCTACTGCTGGTGATGCCAACAATAATGATATGTTTTTTGGAGAGAATGCAATTGACCCAAATCAAGTATTTGAAGGAGTGTTAGGAGGAACATGGGCACCTTATTGTTTAGTTGCTGCGCATAAATTCCCTGCAACTGCGCCAAATATGGCAACTCAAGCTGCCCCAGGATATCCATTAATGAACTCTGCAGGTATATTAGCTGGTACTTATGATATTAGATTATTATCAAGTATTGATATTGTATTTACATCAGACAAGAGCAAATGGACACGTTCAATGGTTATTGAACAATGTGATGAACCTGCTGCAAATCCAAACGGTGCTAAGAAATTTGATTTAAGAAGAGCTAAATCGGTTGATAAGCAAGGTATTGCAATCGGAAAACCAGGCTGTAATTTAAGTGAAGCCTTAATAGATACATTTAATTATGGATGTAGTTGGTTCCCAGGATATGCAGTTAATTTAGAAACTGGTGAAAGATTAAATATTGCTTTTGGAGAAGATTCTTACCAAGCTGCAAACAATGGCGCAGATATGATGTGGAACCCAACTTCAGTTGCTGAAATTAACTCAGGTTCACCTAACTATGCTGCATTTGGTGGTAGACATTACATTTATGTATTTGGTCATAACAGAAGTGAAACTAAATACAATGGAACAGGTTCTTTAAATTTAGATGGTAAATATGTAGGCGCAGGTACTTATGCTAATTTTGTTGACTTTGTTCATGAATATAAGAAAGCGGCACCAGCTACGGGATCACAAAACAATATATTAATGGCAAATATTTGGTCAGAAGCATTATGGGTTAATATTCCATTGTTAACTAGTAGCAGATTTGCTTTTACAAATCCTGGAGATATGCCATGTGATGCTAAAGTAAGATTACGAGTTAAAAAATCTTATAAGAAAGGTTTAGCTGGATCATACTATTCTAATTTACCAGGATATTTATCAGCATCAACTCAATGTCCAGTAATGCCTTCTAAAGTTCAGTATGATTCTTACACAGTTGATACTTTAGTAAGTAATACAAATGGTAATTTTGGATTATACAGATTTAATACATCAGATATTTTCACAGAAATAAACAATGCTGATAAATCTAAATCTGCTTTGGATTTAATAAATGTAGTTCCAAATCCTTACTATGCTTATTCAACTTATGAGAAAAACAGGTTAGAAAATGTAGTTAGAATAACTAATTTACCTAACAAATGTAAAATTAAAATCTTTACAATGAATGGTACTTTAGTTCGTACATACGATAGAGATGTAACAGGACAAGAAGATATTAACATTTCTTCATCTGAATACGTTCATTCTAAACGTTTACCATTCCAAGATTGGGATGTTAAAAACCAAAGTGGAATACCAGTTGCTAGTGGATTATATATTATTCATATAGATGTACCAGGTGTAGGTGAAAAAATATTAAAATGGTTTGGAGTTATGCGTCCTTTAGACTTACAAAGCTACTAATCGTTAATTTTAATAACATAAAAATAGTATTATGAAATCAATAAAACATATAGCCTTAAGTTTAACAATAACAGGTTCACTTGTTGTTTCTAGCACAAGTTTGTTTGCAGGAAATCCTGAACGTGCTGGTCAAGCTGGAGCATCACAATTATTAATAAATCCATATGCACGTTCTGCTGGTTGGGCTGGAGCAGGAACAGCAAGAGGAAAAGGTTTAGAGGCACAGTATATGAATGTAGCTGGTATTGCTTTTACTCGTAAAACAGAAGTAATGTTTATGCGTTCTGCTTGGTTAGTAGGATCTGGAATTAACATTAATACTTTTGGTTTAACGCAAAGAGTTGGAGAAACTGGTGCAATTGGTATTGGTATTATGTCAATTAATGCTGGTAAAATTGAGCGTACTACTGAAGATCAACCAGAAGGAGGATTAGGAACGTTTACGCCACGTTTTACAAATATTGCTATTTCTTACGCAAAAGGGTTTTCTGATAATATTTTTGGTGGAATTACATTACGTGTTCTTTCAGAAGGTATTGATAACGTTAAAGCACAAGGTGTAGCTGTTGATGCTGGTATTCAATATCATACTGGTAAATATGACCAAGTACATTTAGGTGTAGCATTAAAAAATGTAGGACCTAAAATGCAATATAAAGGCGATGGTTTATCAGTACAAGGAACTGTAACAAATGCTTATGGTAATACTTATCAAATTACTCAATCAAGTAAATCTGCTGCTTTTGATTTACCAGCATTATTGAACATTGGTGCGGCTTATGATTTTTATTTAACTAAAGATACATCTGGTTTATTAAAAACTCACAGATTAACTGTTGCTGGTAACTTTACTTCAAATTCATTTACTAAAGATAATTTCTTATTAGGTGTTGAATATGGTTGGAAAGAATTTTTAATGGTAAGATGTGGTTTAGCTACTGAAAAAGGAATTTTTAGAGGGGAAGAAAACAGAACAACAGCTTTTACAGGACCATCTTGTGGCGCAACTGTTGAGATTCCTATTGGAGAAAAAAAATCAACATTTGGTGTTGACTACTCTTACAGATTTACAAATCCATTTGGAGGAGTTCACTCATTTGGTGCTAGAATTAATTTCTAAAATCTTATTTAATTCGTATTTTTGAAGAGTCCCGAAAGTATTTCGGGATTCTTTTATTTTTAACAATATATTAAAATGGCAACAGTTGCATATTATACAGAGGAAGGATTACAAAAATTAAAAAACGAACTACACGAACTGAAAACCGTTGAAAGAAAAAATGTAATTAAAGCTATCGCTGACGCAAGAGATAAAGGTGATTTATCTGAAAATGCTGAATATGATGCTGCAAAAAACGATCAAGGCTTATTAGAAATAAAAATTGCGAAGTTGGAAGAAATTGTTGCGAATGCAAGAATAGTTGACGCATCTCAATTAGACATTAATAAGGTTAGTATTTTAACTACGGTTAAAATCAAAAACCTTAAAAATAATATGGAAATGACTTATACCATAGTGGCAGAAAACGAAGCAGATTTAAAATCTGGTAAAATTTCTATTGACTCACCTATTGGAAAAGGCTTAGTTGGTAAAAAAATTGGGGATAAAGTTGATGTTACTGTGCCTGCCGGTGTTATACCATTCCAAATTTTAGAAATTTCATTATAATATAATGGCAAGTATTTTTACTAAAATAATTAACGGTGAAATTCCTTGCTATAAAATTGCTGAAGACGAAAATTACATTGCGTTTTTGGATGTATTTCCATTAAGAAAAGGCCACACCTTAATCGTTCCTAAAAAAGAGGTAGATTATATTTTTGATTTAGATTCAGAAACCTATATTGGCTTGATGAATTTTGCAAAGAAAATTTCTACAGCAATTAAATTGGCAAATCCCTGTAATAGAATTGGAATAAGTGTAATAGGATTAGAAGTGCCCCACACACATATTCATTTAATTCCAATAAATACAACTAATGATATGAATTTTGCTAATTCAAAATTAGCATTATCAAAAGAAGAATTTGAGGCAATAGCTCAAAATATTAGAAAATTTCTTTAAACTTTAATTACAATTTGTTAAAACACTTCCTTAGCAACACGTTTTGTGCTGTCTGATGACCCCATCGTGTAATAATGTAAACACGGAACTCCAGCCTTTTTTAACTCTTTAGATTGTTGAATTGCCCATTTAATACCAATTTCCTTAACAGCCTTATCATCTTTGCATTTTTCTAATTCAACATATAAATCCTGAGGTAAGTCTATGTGAAAAATTTTAGGTAAAGCAATTAATTGCGATTTTGATGTTAAAATTTTTAAGCCTGGAATAATAGGAACATTAATATCATTTTTACGGCAAGATTCTACAAATTCAAAATACTTAGAATTATCAAAAAACATTTGTGTTACAATATAATCTGCACCAGCTTCAACCTTAGCTTTAAGCCATTTCATATCGCTATATAAATTTGGAGCTTCAAAATGTTTTTCAGGATAAGCAGCTACACCCATACAAAAGTTAGTAGGAGAGGCATCTTTCATTTCTTCATCCAAATAAATACCATTATTCATGTCTTTTATTTGTTTTACTAAATCAATGGCATAATTATGACCATTAGGTTCAGGTACAAATTGAGATTCAGTTTTGATGCTATCTCCTCTTAATGCTAAAACATTATCAATTCCTAAAAATTGTAAATCTATTAGGGCGTTTTCTGTTTCTTCTACTGTAAATCCACCACAAATAATGTGGGGCACAGCTTCTACAGCATATTTATTCATAATAGCAGCACAAATACCAACAGTTCCTGGTCGTTTGCGTATACTCACTTTTTCTAAATAACCACCTTCTCTTTTTTTATAAATATATTCTTCTCTATGATAAGTCACATCAACAAAGGCAGGTTTAAATTCCATTAAAGGGTCAATACCATCAAATATTGATTGGATGCTTTTACCTTTTAAAGGAGGTAAAATTTCAATTGAAAATAAAGTGTCTTTAGCTTGTTTTAAATGTTCTGTAATCTTCATATTTTTTTATAAAAAACAAATGTAATTAATTAATAACAAATAGTAATCAAACTGGTTCTGAAAAAGATGCGACAGCAATTGTATTCAATAATTGACAATTTTTGTACATTGTACCGGCTTTCATAACTAAACATATCAAATTTATAGTGCCTAAAATTTTATTTATAGTAGATCATCGTTTAAACCGCTCTCCTAGCCAACGTTATAGGTTTGAACAATACCTTGCGTTTTTTAAACAATCGAGGTTTGATTGGGAATTATCGGAATTAATTAATGTAAAAGATGATGCTATATTTTATAACCCTGGTCATTATTTTGGTAAGGCATTAATAATTTTAAAATCTTTTTTTATTCGTTTTAAAGATATAATTAGAGCTAAAAATTATGATATAGTTTTTATACAACGTGAGGCATTAATGATAGGGTCTTCGTTTTTTGAAAAACAATTTTATAAAAGAACAAAAACAATTTTTGATTTTGATGATAGTATTTGGTTGCTTGATACCTCTCCAGAAAACAAGAAGTTTGAGTTTTTAAAAAATCCAAATAAAACAAGTATTAATATTGCCCATGCGCATAAGGTAATTGCAGGAAATACTTATTTAGCAAATTACGCTAAGCAGTTTAATAAAAACACAGTTATAATTCCAACAACAATAGACACCGATTTTCATAAACCATTACCATTAAAAAAGGACACTAATAAAGTTGTTATTGGTTGGAGTGGAAGTATAAGTACAATCAAGCATTTTGAAAGCATTATTCCTGTATTAAAACAAATCATACTTAAATACCCAAACAAAATCGAAATTCATATTATAGGACAAACTAATTATTCTCATTCTGATATTGAAGTCATAAGTAAATCTTGGAGTTCAGAGACTGAGGTTAAAGATTTAAATGCGTTTGATATTGGCATCATGCCGCTTCCTGATGATGAATGGGCAAACGGAAAGTGTGGCTTAAAAGGATTATCCTATATGGCATGTGGCGTAGTTACTGTTATGGCGCCAGTTGGGGTTAATACAACAATAATAAACGATGGAGTAAATGGCTTTTTGGCTTCAACTACTCAAGATTGGATTGAGGTTCTTACAAAATTAATTGAAAATCCTGAATTAAGAGATAGAATAGGGCAAGCAGGCAGAGCAACTGTTGTGAAAAACTATTCGGTAGAAGCTAATAAACAATACTATTTAGATGTTTTAAATTCATTAATTAAATAGTAAGTTTGCCGAGTAGATTAATTTATATAATTAAGTATATGATAATTATATAATTAAAAATGTAAGATCATTTAAAAACAATAAAATACACTATGAAAAACACAGCACTTACACAAAAGCACATTTCTTTAGGAGCTAAAATGGTTCCGTTTGCAGGATATAACATGCCAGTATCTTATAGCGGTTTAAATGATGAGCATGCAACAGTGCGTAACAGTGTTGGTGTATTTGATGTTAGCCACATGGGCGAATTTATTTTAAAAGGTGACGATGCTCTAGATTTAATTCAAAGAGTTACAAGTAACGATGCATCTGTATTAGTGGATGGAAAAGCTCAATACTCTTGTTTACCAAATAATGATGGTGGTATAGTTGATGATTTAATTGTATACCGTGTTGACGCTAAAACATACATGTTGGTTGTAAATGCTTCTAATATTGATAAAGATTGGAACTGGATTTCTAAACATAATTCTAAAAATGTTGAAATGCATAACATTTCAGAAAAAACATCTTTACTTGCTATTCAAGGACCTAATGCATTAGATACTCTTCAAAAATTAACCGATATTAAATTGGCTGATATTCCTTATTATGCTTTTGCTAAAGGAAAATTTAATGGAGTAGACAATGTAGTGGTTTCTAATACTGGTTATACTGGTGCTGGTGGTTTTGAAATTTATTTTGAAAACGAATACGCTGAAAAAATGTGGGATTCAATTTTTGAAGCAGGAAAAGAGTTTGGAATTAAACCAATTGGGTTAGGTGCACGTGATACTTTACGTTTAGAAATGGGGTTCTGTTTATACGGAAATGATATTGACGATACTACTTCTCCAATAGAAGCTGGTTTAGGTTGGATTACAAAATTCACTAAAGATTTTACAAACCGTGCTGCAATTGAAAAGCAAAAAATTGATGGTGTTACAAAAAAATTAGTTGGTTTTGAAATGGTTGATAGAGGAATTCCTCGCCACGATTACCAAATTGCTGATGCTAATGGAAATATTATAGGCAAAGTTACTTCAGGTACCCAATCTCCAACTTTACATTAGGAATGGGTTATGTAAATAAAGAATTTGCAAAAGCTGATACCGAAATATTTATAATGATTAGAGATAAAGCTATAAAAGCAAAAGTGTGTAAGATTCCGTTTTTGAAAAAATAAACTATGTTGGAATTAGACAAGACTAATTTATCTCATTTAACAACTTGTTTCGATGTTAAAGAATTAAAATGGTATGTTAGCAAACTTGCAGAAAACAATATAGAATGTTTTTTTGATTCAGAGCCTTTAGGAGATATGCCAACTCATAATAGAATAGGTAGTCGCGATATTGAACTCTGGGTAAAAACAATAGATTTTGAAAAGGCATACGAAGTTTATGGGCAGGCCTCTGGTTACGATGAAAAAGTGGATGTTGAAATAAGTAATTACCTTGTTTCTGAAAGTATACATGAAAATGAGCCAAAGCTAGTTTCTGAAAAGGATAGTAATGAGGGTGGTATTAGCAGAAAAACATTAATAATACTTTTAGTTTGTGTTTTAGGTTTATTAATATTTATAATTTCTTGGGGCTTACATTTTTCTAATTTTAATGAAAATAAACCAAAAATTATGGACAGGAAAGATAGTGTTTTGCTTAAGGAGAGCAATGAACTTAATAAACTATACAACAATAAATATTTTGAACATAACTAAAACTATTTTAAAAATATTTCATACCTTTTCAACGAGAAACCACTTTTCTAAAGTAAGTTTTATTCATTTAGACACAGATTTTTAACCGTTGTTATTTTTGAATAGAGAATAAAATATTAATACATCGATTTATATATAATATAAGGTACCAATAGTAAACAACAATTATAAAACATGAACATAGAAGTTTGTTATACACCTCAAGCATACCCATTATTTCACAAAGATGATGCAATAGTTGTTGTTATAGACATCTTTAGAGCAACATCAGCAATAGTTACTGCTTTTTATAATGGTGTAAGTAAAATGATTCCTGTAGCCTCCGTTGAAGAAGCTAAAGAATATCAAAGAAATGGATTTATGGCTGCTGCCGAAAGAGACGGTGAAATGATAGAAGGCTTTGAATTAGGTAATAGCCCCTTTGGTTATATGAACAATAAAATAAAAGGAAAAACTATTGCGATTTCAACAACAAATGGAACACAAGCCATAGAAGCAAGCAGAAATGCGTCAAAAATTATTATTGGTAGTTTCTTAAATTTAGATGTGGTATGTGAGTATTTAATTGCTCAACAAAAAGATGTTATTTTGATTTGTGCTGGCTGGAAGAATAAATTTAATTTAGAAGATACATTGTTTGCAGGTGCTGTAGTTGATAAAATTACTGAAGCCCAATCAATGAAACTTACTTGCGACTCTGCAATAGCGTCAAAACACTTATATAATCTGGCAAAAAATGACTTGTTTGCTTTTTTAGAAAACTCATCGCACCGAAACAGATTAGCAAAATTGGATTTAGAAAGAGATATAAAATACTGCCTTACATTAAACCAATGTGCTGTAATTCCATTTATGGAAGGCAAGTACCTCGTTAAAATGTAACATAAGTCATATGGAAAACATTAAAGCTATTGGAAAACGTTGTTCTATATTGTTAAAAGACAATGTGTTTAGTTTGGTTATTTTGCCAACTGATGATAAACGAAAAACATGGTTGCTGTTTCTTTGGCTATTAGCATGGACTGTAGGTGGAGTAATTGTATTGGTTAATTATTTTACACTAAAAGATTTACAACAAAGTGTAAAACTATTTATGATAATATGGCTTGGGTTTTGGGCTTATTTTGAGTTTAAAATTTTTAGAGTTTTTATGTGGAAGCAGTTTGGAAAGGAAAAACTGTGGATTAAAAATGGGACTATTTACTACCAACATAGTGTAAATAATAAAGGCAAAATAAAAGAATTTGACTTAAATTTAATTTCTGATTTAGACTTTATTTCTTTAGATAACCGTAATTTTGCCGATGTATTTGCTCAAAGTTTTTGGGTAAAAGGTGGCGAAAGAATTAAATTTACTAGTCAAGGGAAAGAAGTAAAATTTGGAATGCAACTTTCTGATGAAGATGCAAAAAAGATTTTAGTTGAGCTTAAAAGGTATGTTTTAGCTAAGCGCTAAACTCAAAAATGTATTTTTTTTGTATTTATTTATATTTAATTACTTTGTTTTACTTTTATTTTGGCTAAAACACTATTTAAAACCTTACTATAAAAGGAGATTGGATTAAATTTTTTTACAAGTATTCTTAGATATTTAAACATGAAATTATTAATTATAGAAGACGAAAAATCACTTAGAGAAGATGTGATTGAATACCTTACAGAAAACAAATATTCGTGTGATTTTGCATCTACAGTAAAAAGTGGAATGATGAAATTGACAGAAACAAAGTACAGTTGTGCTTTAGTTGATTTAGGTTTACCTGATGGATCCGGAATTGAAGTAGTTGAGTTTATAAAAAGTAAATATCCCGAAATGGGCATTATTATTATAACAGCAGCCAATTCTTTAGAAGATAAATTGCAAGGTTTAAAAATTGGGGCTGATGATTATTTAACTAAACCATTTCATTTATCTGAATTAAGTGCTCGTATATATTCGGTTTTAAGACGAAGAAATTTTGGCGGAAAAAATGTATTGTCGTTTGATGATTTAGAAATTGACACAACAGAAAAAAAGGTTATTGCAAATGGAAGCCAAATGCAACTTACAAAAAAAGAATACGATATATTGGTTTATTTAGCTAGCAATCCAACTCATTTAATTACAAAAGAAGCGCTGGCTGAAGCTATTTGGGGTGATAAAGCAGAAATGGCTGCTACATTTGATTTTGTATATAGTCAAATAAAAAACCTTAAAAAGAAACTAAACGAAGCTGGTTTAAAAGACTATATTAAAGTGGTATATGGCATGGGGTATAAGTTTAAAGACTAAACCCTTTCGTTTTTAGAAATAAAAATTTTCATTAATGAAATTACTTACCAAAACAAACATTTATAATTCTGTTGCTACAGTAGTTTTGTTTACGGTAGGTGTGTTTGTTGTTTTAAAACTTATTCTAATAAAGTTAGATAGTGAGCAAGAAGAACAGTTTCTTCAAGCAAAAGAAATCATTATTAAATCACTCAAGGAAGGAAAATCTGCCAATAATTTTTTATCAAATATTGGCGAAAAGATTGTTATTACCGAAATTTATAAGCAAACGTCGTTTAAAAATAATTTTAGAGAATATGAGCAAGAGATAATTGAAGATGGCGAAGGTGAAGAGGAAGTTGATGTGAGGGAGTTGAACTTTCAGTGTACAATTAACGATAAAGCCTATTCTATTAGTGTTTCAAAATCATTATCAGAAGGAAGAGAAATTGTAGAATATATTTTTGGAATTGTTGTGTTATTTATTTTAATAGCTATAATCTTTTTATTTGTATTAAACACCTTTATTTCTGAATTAGTATTTTCGCCGTTTTACGATACGCTTTCAAAAATTAAAACATGGAATATTAAAAAAAATGAACCTTTAATTTTCAAAAAAACGAACATAGATGAGTTTCATTTGCTCAATGATAGCATAGAGGCGCTTACTCAACAAATCCAATCAGACTATAAACATTTAAAGGAGTTTACAGAGAATGTTTCTCACGAGGCACAAACTCCTCTTTCAATTATTAGTACAAAGATTGAAAACTTAATGCAAGAGGATAATTATAATCAAAAACAGCATGAGGCTATTCAACATATTTATCAGGCTACTCAGCGATTGTATAAATTGAACCAAGTGTTAATTTTAATGTCGCGTATAGAAAACAAACAATACGTTTCTACCGAAAAAGTATCAATAAATAAACTAATTGAAGAGAAAATAGTAGAGTTGGAAGATTTTATTGAAGCAAAACAAATAACAGTAAACACACAATTTAATGTTGAAATAGAAAAAGAATTGAATGCTGTTTTGTTTAATATACTTTTAAATAATTTGTTTATTAATGCCATTAAATATAACCTTGATGAAGGAGGAACTATTAAAGTTGTGGTAAATAACGATTCCTTCTCTATAGAAAATACAAGTTCAATTGAAAAAATTGACAAGCGTTTTATTTTTGAACGTTTTACTAAATCTTCAACATCCGCATCTCTTGGAGTGGGTCTTTCTTTAATCAAAAAAATCATTGATTTTTATAACTGGCATATAAGTTATTCTCATAAAGAAGATTCTCATAAATTTAAAATTTATATGTAGTTTAGTACTCATACTATTTTTATATGAGTGAATCTATTTGGCACAAACAGCCCAATTTAAACGAAATTAATGCCTTTGGAAAAAACACCTTGGGCGAAGCTTTAGGCATTGAGTTTACGGAAATTGCCCCTGATTACATTGTTGCAAAAATGCCTGTTGATGAAAGAACTAAGCAACCATTTGGTTTATTACATGGTGGGGCAAATGTAGCTTTAGCCGAAACGCTTGGCAGTGTTGCATCATTATTAGTTGTAAATTCTGATTTGTTTATTGGTGTTGGTGTAGAAATTAATGCCAATCATATAAAGGCAGTATTTAGTGGCTATGTAAAAGGTGTTTGTACGCCATTAAACATTTCGGGCAAAAACCATGTGTGGGATATTAAAATTTATAATGAAGCCAATGAGTTGACGTGTATATCACGGTTTACATGTACTATAATTCCTAAAAGTAAATTTGCCTTATAAATGAAATATGTTTTTGTTTTAATAGTTATTGCAAATGGTTTGTTTGCTCAAAAAAAATTAAAGTCTGGTTTTGATGCAAACGAATTTTTAGATGTATTGCATTTAGAATGGTCGCATCAGGATAGCGGTAAATACGCACCTCCTGTAGGAAGCTTACCCAAAAATTATAAAAGAATTTATCGTTCGCCTGAGGTTGGTTTAAAAAACAGATTTGATTTTTGGTTAAGAGACGATTCTGTTGGAGTATTTTGTTTGCGTTACACTGTTGGAGGAGGCTCACAATCATGGCTCGAAAACTTTTACAGTGGTATGATAAATTCTTCTGGTACTCTTAAATTAAATGATAGTACAACTTTTAATTATAAATTTAGTAATGATGATAAAGCGTTAGTACATCATGGTTGGACTATTGGCGTGGCCCATTTGGCGCCATTACTAACAGAAAAAATACGGGAATATTCTAAATTGGGAGTTAAAGAGTTTATTATTGTTGGACACAGTCAAGGTGCAGCGCTTACATTTTTAATGCGTTCCTATTTAGAATATGCTCCCGAAACAATTGTTCCAAAAGGCATTACATATAAAGTATATAGTTGTGCTGCCCCAAAACCAGGGAATTTATTCTATGCCTATGATTATGATTTTATAACAAGAAATGGTTGGGGCTTTCGAATCATAAACACAAGCGATTGGGTTCCTCAAACTCCATTTACAATACAAACTATAGGAGATTTACATCCAATAAATCCTTTTGCTAAGCGTAAGGAATTAATGCGCCGCAGGGTAAAAAAACCTTTGGTAAGATTGTTTGTGAATAGGGCAATTGGAGACATGGAGCATGCGGCAGTAAAAACTAATAAAAAATATAAAAAGCATTTAACCAAACAACTTACTCCTTTTGTAAAAAAGAATCTTCCGCAATATAAAACTGCCAATGTTGAAAATAGTAATTTTTACAATACAGCTGGTACACCTATTATTTTGCAACCAGATGCTAATTATGATGTTTTGTTTAAATTTGATGGTGTAAACATTTTTTACAATCATATGTTTGAACCGTATATATACCTTACAAAACTGTATTATTTAAATAAGTAATTT
>CALMMX010000379.1 GCA_937868545.1 uncultured Bacteroidota bacterium | reverse complement strand
ATCCTTTAAAACCAGTTGAACTCAATTTATCAATTGAAAAAAATGTTCCATGGAATGCCAATGGATTTTATTTAAAAGAACGTCCCAATTTTACACATGATGCATTTTTTCAAGCTGGATGTTATTATGTGCAAGAGGCAGGCTCAATGTTTATACAACACGCACTGTTGCAAAATGTAGATTTTAATAACCAAATTTTAGCCTTTGATGTGTGTGCAGCACCAGGAGGAAAAAGCACTTTAGTAAATTCCTTACTTAACGATAACAGCGTTTTAGTTTCAAACGAAGTATCGAAACCAAGAGCGGATGTATTATGCCAAAATCTTACCAAATGGGGCACTAGCAATGTAATTGTAACTAATAATGACCCTTCTGCATTTTCGGAAATGGAAAATGTATTTGATGTTATTATAGTTGATGCGCCTTGTAGTGGATCTGGCTTATTTAGAAAACAACATGATGCCATTGATGAATGGAGTGAAGATAATGTGAATTTATGTGCACAACGTCAAAAACGTATTTTGGCAGATGTTGTAAATAGTTTAACGCATAATGGCATTTTAGTTTATTCTACTTGCTCTTATTCCGAAAAAGAAAATGAGGAAATAGCAGATTGGTTAATTAATGAATTTGGATTAGAAAGTATTAAACTAGAACTAAATCCGCAATGGGGAATTGTAGAAAGTATAGGAAAATCAAACAATTCGTATGGTTACAGATTTTACCCTAATAAAACTACCTCCGAAGGATTTTTTTGTACAGTACTCAAAAAAAATACTCATGGTGAAGAAAAACGACTTTTTAAAAAAAATAAACACGAACTTTTTACAGAATTAAAAGCAAAAGAAAAAGAAGTATTCTCAAAATGGCTAAGTGATTTAGAAAACAGCGCTATTATTAAATTTAAAGATGATTATTTACTTACCAATACATTAGCTATTGATTTTATTAATAAATACAGCAATTTATATTTCAAAAAAGTTGGAACAACTATTGGCACAGTTATTAAAAACGATGTCATTCCAAATCATGATTTAGCATTGAGCATTCACAAAAGCAATGATATAAATAGTTTTGAATGTACCTTAGAAGAAGCCATATTATTTTTGAAAAAAGAAAATGTTAAAATTGAATCTGAAAATGGGTGGATTTTAATAAGCTATAAAGGATTTGGGCTAGGATGGATAAAACAATTGGGTAATAGATTTAACAATTATTTACCTAACGAATTCCGCATACTTAAATAATTTATAATACCTTAGTATCTTAACTTTAAAAAAAATAACAACATGTTTGACAATTTATTAAACTTAGTAAAAGAACACGCAGGAGATGCAATTGTAAATAATCCAGCTATTCCAAATGAAAAAAATGATGAGGCTATAAGTTCAACTACAAACTCAATAATTGATACTTTAAAAGGACAATTAACAAGTGGTAACTTAACTGCTATTACAGATATGTTTAAAGGTGGTAATGTAAATGCATCTTCAGTAGCATCTTCAGTACAAAGTAATGTTGCAACAGATTTAATGAAAAAATTTGGTATTGATAACGCGCAAGCTAGTAATATTGCTTCTTCTTTAATCCCTAAAGTAATGGAAAGCTTTACTAAAAAAACTAACGACCCTAATGATAGCAGCTTTGATTTATCAAGCATTATGAGTTCACTTGGTGGTGGTAGCGCTGCTGGTGGAATTGGCGGTATGTTAAAAGGTTTATTTAACTAAAATTCAATTTAAGAAAAACGAAGAGTCTGTCTCAAAAGTTAGTTTTACTGTCATTCTGAACTTGTTTCAGAATCTAAAAATAAGTAAAATAAACCCCTTTAGAGATGCCGAATCAAGTTCGGCATGACGATTTGGGACTTTTGAGACAGGCTCTTCGTTTTTTTTAAAACAAATAGTTCTCGACTCCGCTCGAACTGACAACAACTGAGCTCGAACTGACAATAAAAAAAATTACAATTTCATTTAAACTATTTTAAAACTATGTTTGGAAAATTTGGTGATATGATGGGTAAGCTTCAAGAAATGAAGCAAAAGGCCGATGAGATAAAATTAAAATTAGATAACACCACACTTACAGTTGAAGGTGCTGGTGGAGATATTAAAATTACCATCACAGGAAATAGAGACATTAAATCCTTAGTTATTTCAGATGCTTTGCAACATGGCAATAAAGAGGAGTTGGAAGAACAACTCACTGTAACTCTTAACCGTGCTATAAAAAAAGCAAACGAGGTAAATGACAATGAAATGAAGCAAGTAGCAAGTGGCATGCTTCCTGGGTTAGGTTAGTTTAAAATAAAAATGAAATAATAATATTGGCAACATTAACTGCTATGAAAATTTCATTTAATTTAAAATTTATATTCACGCTTGCATTATCACTTAACCTATTTATTGGCTACTGTCAAATTCCTGAGCGTATTTCAAGCATAGCAACCTCAGCAAAAGCCTATTGCAAAAAAAATAATATGAATATGGAGTTTTGCTTTTTAGTAGACTTATCCATTCATTCGGGCAAAAACAGATTTTATATTTACAACTTTAAAACCAATACAATTAGCTACAGTGGCTTAGTTTGCCATGGTATGGGGAAAAATAGTACGCATGAAAACCCAGTATATAGTAATGAAGTTGGTAGTAACTGCACATCGTTAGGAAAATATAAAATTGGCAAACGTGCTTACAGCAATTGGGGCATACACATTCACTATAAAATGCATGGCCTTGATAAAACAAATTCAAATGCTTTTAAACGCATGGTGGTTTTACATTCGTATGAATATGTTTCCGAAACAGAAATTTATCCTAATCACTTAACATTGGGCTGGAGCTTGGGATGCCCAGTAGTTGCAAATGATTTAATGACTCAAATAGATGCTCTTTTAAAGAAAGCTAAAAAGCCAACACTTATTTGGATTTTTGATTAAACGATTATTTCTAAAATAATATTAGAATAAATAAATAGTATTAACCAAAAAAAACCTATAATTTCTTTTTTCCATGATGAAAAAAGAAACAAAAAAATCTAGGCAAAACACCAAATCCGTTTTTCATCGCACATCCTCCGCTTCAGCGCCTCCTGAAAAACTAGGATTTCGCTCCATTTTGCCAAAGCCAACCGCACCTCACTAAAATTATATTAGTTATTTCTAAATCTTTTGGGTATTTTTTTTAATAAATTTCATACATTTTGATGCTTAAAAAAAATCATTCTTATCTGCACTTTTCGGATATTTGAGAATTGCCATACTTAATTTAAGCTTATCATTTAATTTTTAAAAACTCTATATTTCTTTTTAAGCCCTTGTATTTAGTGCGCTTAACAGCCGAGCCTTTAAATACAACAGAAAACAATTCTTCATTCATATTTTCCCAATCGGCAGTGCTAAATTGCAACATACCAGTATTATTAGTAAACTTTGGTTCGTTATGAAATTCACTAAAACTATTCCAAGGGCACACATCTTGGCATACATCACAACCAAATGCCCAATTATCCATTTTAGATGCAAACTCTAAAGGAATTGCCTCTTTTAATTCGATAGTTAAATAGCTAATGCATTTACTACCATCAACTACATAAGGTTCTACAATGGCGGAAGTTGGGCAAGCATCAATGCACTTTGTGCAAGTACCACAATAATCTTTTATCGGTCCATCATATTCTAAATCAACATCAATGATTAGTTCAGCAATAAAAAAAAAGGAGCCTTGTTTTTTATTAATTAAGTTAGCGTTTTTTCCAATCCACCCCAAACCACTTTTCTTTGCCCACGCTTTATCGAGCACTGGAGCACTATCTACAAAAGCTCTACCATTTACATCTCCAATTTTTTCTTTAAGAGTAAATAAAAATTCTTTAAGTTTTTTTTTTATTACATCGTGGTAATCTTCGCCATATGCATATTTTGAAATTTTTGGCAAATCCGTATTTTGAGTTTGTTTAGGATAGTAATTATACAATAATGATACAACCGATTTTGCTCCATCAACTAAAAGTGTTGGATTTAAACGTTTATCAAAGTGATTTTCCATGTACTCCATTTTTCCATGTTTTTGTTCTTTTAACCACTTTTCTACACGAGGGGCTTCTTCTTCTAAAAATTCAGCTTTAGAAATACCACAAAAATCAAAACCCAAACGCTTTGCTTCTTGTTTAATAATTGTAGAGTATGTTTTTTTTAATTGCAAATACTACTAGTCTTTTAAATAAAAATCGACAGAATCTTTTATAACTTCAATTAATTCAGAATCCATGTATTTATAATTATCTTCTATTTCTAAAGTGATGATTTCTTTTGCTTTAGTGACCTCATTGAAATTCTGTTCTAAATGCATTCTATGTTTCTTTTCCATTACAAACACTATATCTGCCCATTTCAATAATTTTTCAGAAACTACAATTCTTGCAACTGAACTGGTACCAGCTGATTTAACAGTATGAGAAGGGTTGTTTTTATAAATAGTTTCAGCAGTTAAACTTCTCCATTTATTTCTACTACAAACAAACAATACATTCATGTAACTTTATTTTAATCCTCAAATAACCCGCCTAATCTGCCTCTAAACGATTTTCCTAAATGTTTGTATGCTTTTTCCGTTGCCTCTCTACCTCTTGGTGTGCGAGATAAATAGCCTTCTTGAATTAAAAAAGGCTCATACACTTCTTCTATGGTGCCTGCTTCTTCTCCCACAGCAGTACTTATTGTTGTAATACCAACAGGGCCACCTTTAAATTTATCAATAATAGCCGATAAAATTCTAATATCCATTTCATCCAAGCCATTCTTATCAACGTTTAAAGCCTTTAAGCCATAAGTAGCAATATCAATATCAATGGTTCCATTTCCTTTAATTTGTGCAAAATCGCGCACCCTTCGAAGCAATGCGTTTGCAATACGAGGTGTTCCCCTACTCCTACGAGCAATTTCATAAGCTGCTTCATCTGCAATTTCAACACCTAATATTGCCGAACTACGTTGTACAATTCCAGTTAATACTTTGCTATCGTAATAATTTAAACGAGACGTAATTCCAAAACGAGCTCTTAATGGGGCGGTTAATAATCCACTTCGTGTAGTAGCACCTACTAAAGTAAACGGATTTAATTTTATTTGCACTGTGCGGGCATTTGGCCCACTATCAATCATAATATCAATTTTATAATCTTCCATTGCCGAGTATAAATACTCTTCTACAATGGGGCTTAACCTGTGAATTTCATCAACAAATAAAACATCAAAAGGCTCTAAGTTTGTAAGCAAGCCAGCCAAATCGCCTGGTTTGTCAAGCACTGGGCCACTTGTTACTTTTAAATTTACTCCTAAGTCATTCGAAATAATATGCGCTAACGTGGTTTTACCTAAACCCGGAGGCCCGTGTAATAACACATGATCTAATGCTTCTTCTCTTTGTTTAGCAGCTAGTACAAAAACACGTAAATTATCTACAACAGCCTCTTGTCCACTAAAATCATTAAATTCTACAGGGCGTAATGCCTTTTCGTAGTCTTTATCTGTAGTAGTTTGCTTTTCGCCGTTTGCATCTAAATTCTCATTCATACTTGTAAAAATACAAAATAAAATTGCACCCTATTACTACAAATTATAGCATTTTGGTTTAATGCTAAATCATGCTATTTAATAATTAGTTTTGATTTAATAATTGTGTTTTCAACTTCCAATTCAATACAATATAATCCATGTTCAAGATTTAATTGCATAGTTTCATTGAACTTAATATTTGGAAAAAATAGCACTTGTTGGCCAAGGGCATTATAAATTTTTAAACTACCCAATTTCTGGCTTGAACTGTTTAACGTAATTAACCCATTAGTTGGATTTGGATAAATAGCTATATCAAGCACATCTGATAAATTTTGAATTCCAGAAACTCCACCCATTTCAACAAATCGCTTTGTGAATTCTTCGGTATATTGATGTGCAATATTAAGATCGTGTATAATTAATGTATTTTCATCATACTCATCATTTGCAGAATTAGACCAATTATGAGAGCCTGTAACAACAAGTGGATCAGAAGAAGGATTCATTGCATCTATAATGCAATATTTATGATGAAAATCGTTTGGGAAAGAAGCATGAGACAATGTATTAATGCCGCTACTTAACAATCCAGAATATTCTGAACCAAAATAACTTACATTTTCAATAATACATCTAACATTTACACCTCTTAATTTAGCAGCTTTTACAGCATCTCCCAAATCATTATCTGTAAAAGTAAACATAGCTATATCCAAACTAAAGTTTGCGGAGTTTATGGCGTTCACAATTTTAGCAGAAGTTAAATCACTTGGCGAAAAATAAGATTCTACCGGAATTGTTCCAACTGTAAAAAAATGTATTGTATTATCAGATTTTGCGGGTCCGAACTTGCTCAATGTAGTGTTTGGAACAGCACCGGTTGAGCCCCACATTTCATCAAACTCCGTTTTATAATTTAATGCTAAACTAACATTTGAAACAATTAATATATTATTATAATCATCTTCCATACTACCTAATCCAAAATTCATTGAACCAGTTAAAACAAGTTTATTATCGGATATAATAAACTTATTATGCATAACATTACTTGTAAGTATAGATGATCTTTTTAACAGTGGTATTGACGAATTAAGTCCTGATAAAGCAGTATTTAGGCTATTTCCAGAAGATATATAACGCACCAGAACTCCTCTTGCAAAGGCATTATTGAGAGCTGTTACAATTTTTGCACTACCATTGTCCCAAACAGCTAAATCAATTGTAAGATTAGATTTATTAATAATATCACAAATAGTATCTTCTAAATGAGATGAGGTTTTTGCATCTGTAATAGTTGAAATTGTGTTATCAACAGACTGATTAAAATATGCCTTTATTACCTGTGATTTGAGCGAAGAAAAATTTAATGAAATAATGAAAACGCACAAATAAAAATTATAACTCTGTTTTTTCATGTTTAGTTTGAAATATTATTTATAATAACGTGTTTTAATAACTTGGATTTATTTAAGAGAAATACGTGGTAATTATATGCAAAAAGTTTTACTCTAAAATAGAGTAAAACTTTTTAACGAAAATTTTTTGATATTAAAGCTGAATAATATATTTATTAATCCTTCACAAATTTAATTTTCTTATCAATGTTTTGAGCTTTAAACTCAACAACATAAATACCATTTGCAAAATTTTCGACATTTATTTTTTCAGAAGTATTATTCAATAACATTTGCTTAGAAAAAACAACTTTTCCATTTACATCTATAATTTTTACTGAAGCATTATTGTTTAATAATTCATTTGGTATTGATAAACTAATTGCAGTTTTTGCAGGATTTGGTCCAACCGAAATTGCATTATAAATAGATAATTCATTCAATCCTGCAAAAGTAACATGTAGTGAACTTGAAGAAGATTGACATCCCAAAGAAGATGTTACCCATACAGAATAATATCCTTCTGAAGTAACTGTGTATGTTTGTCCAGTAGCACCAGGGATAATAGAACCATTTAAATACCATTGATTACCTGTAGGAGAACTGGAACTTAAAACAGCTCCTGCTTGTGTAATTATAGGTATAGCAGGAACAACTCCTACAGTAACTGTGGTTGTTTTAATACTTGAACATGCACCAACATATCCTGTACATGTATAAACTGTTGTAACACTAGGTGCAACACTTACCACTGCACCAGTTCCAGCTCCTCCCGACCATGCGTATGAAGATGCTCCTGATGCCGAAATTGTTGCTGCAAAACCACTACAAACGGTTGCTGATGTTAACGAGATTACTGGTGGTGAAGAAACTAAAATTGTATTTGTATAAACTGCACTGCTTCCATATGCATTTGTGCTTACTAACGACACTGTATAAACTCCAGCTGAACTATAGGTAACAGTAGGGTTTTTTACTGATGATACTGAGGGCGAACCACCAGTTAATGTCCAACTCCAAGTAGCTGGTGTATTAGAAGACATATCATTAATTACTAATGGTGACCCAACACATCCAGAAGATACAGAAGTACCAAAAGAAGCAGAAGGTGGTGTTGCTGGATTAGAATACAAATCCGATTCCCAAACACCTCTACCATAAGTTCCAGCTCTGATTTTACTAGTAGGGTAATGTATTTCAAAATCGGTAACAATAACATTTGGTAAACCAGTCATAAATGGAGTAAAACTTGTCATTGTTCCATCTTTAAAATAAACGCCTACATCCGTACCTACATATATTGCATCATTAGAACCTTTAGTGTAAACAACACAATTTACAGGTAAGTTTGGTAAGCCTGTTGAAATATTAGACCATGTAGTTCCTCCATTTGTACTAACAAACACTTTGTTGCCAGAAGAATAACCAGAAAAAGTTACAAATATATTTGTTGCATCTAAATTATCAACTGCTATATTAGTTATTGCGGCAGAACTTGTTGGTAAACCCGCTGAAATATTTGTCCAAGTAACACCGCTATTTGTTGTTTTATAAATAGTATTAGAACGAGATGCATAAACAGTAGAGCTACTAGAAGGAGCTGCAACAACGCTTAATATATCTCCCGAACCAGAAATAGTTCCTAATTGGGTCCAAGAAGCGCCTTTGTTGGTTGATTTAAATACTTGTTGATATCCACAATAAAAAATGTTATGGTTATTTGGATCTTGAATAATTGGAGCAACCCATGCCGCAGAACCTGTTAAACCAGATTGTATAGAAGACCATGTAGAACCAGCATTGGTCGATTTTTGAAAATCACCTTGTACATACGAAGCAACTAAAATGCTATTACTATTCCAATCAACAAAACAATCTGCTCCATCACCACCGTATACTTCTGTCCATGCAGTACCATTTAATAAATTTGTTCCATTATCTTGATGCCCAGAAATAACATAATTTGGAGTAGCCGCTTGAGCAGATTGTCCAATTTTATAAGACTGAGAAATATTCATTGTGCCATTTATTGTTGTCCAAGTTACGCCACTATTAGTGGTTTTTGAAACACCTCCATCGTGTCCTAAATAACAGGTTGTTCCATTAACATATTCTACAGCATGTAAATCTGCATGTACATATGGTTTTCCTCCTCCACCGTACCAGTGAGTTTGAAGAGTCCATGTTGAACCACCGTTTGTTGATTTCCACGTATTAACTCCACCACAAATAATTTCATTTGCATTAGTTGGAGAAACTCCGCAAGCAATATCATACCATCCTTGTCCACCACTATCCGAACCATCAGTACTCCAACCAAAAATATTTGGGGTTGATGATTTCAAAACAAAACTAACTCCACCATCCGTTGATTGATACAAACCACCAAAACCATTATCAGCAGATCTACTACACAGAATATATACATAACTAGCATTTGCTGGTGTTACTGATATCGCCATACGATTTATACCAGTAGTAGGCAATCCAGTTGCCGTTGTTGTAAATGTATTACCTCCATTTAAAGATCTTACAAAACCACTTGCCGACACAGCGAAAATATTAGTTGTATCACTTGCCGTAGTTTTATATTCCATATCTTTATATGAACCTGATTTTTTTAATAACCAAGTAGTTCCTCCATTATTAGTTCTAAATATACCAACACTTGTAGCCGCTAAAACAATATTCGGATTTAATGGATTAATTAATAATCTACCAATAGTATTTCCCGAAGATACTGGCCAAGTTAATCCAGTTGTTGTCCAAGTTAAACCACCATCAATTGTTTTTAATACACCTATAGATTTTGTATCTGTTGCATCAACATCACCCATAGCCAAATACATAATGTTTGTATTTACAGGATTTATTGCTAAATCTGAACAACCTAAAACTGCTAATGAATTTGTATTTGTTGACCATGTTACACCGCTATTTGTAGATTTCCATAATCCACCAGCCGCAGTTCCAACAAAAACTGTACTTGGCAAGGAAGGCATAAATCTAATAAAAGTAATTCTACCTGCATCTCCACCACTAGGAGAACCAAAAGGTCCAATAGCAGTCCAATTTCCAGTTAATGAAGATGCTGCTCCAACTCTTGCTGCCATAGTTGGATTTGCCAATAAATAATTATTAAATTCTTCTTGAGCTTTAGACCTTGAAGCATACTGCAAATCGCCCGATGGATAAACTCTAGGCGCCGCCATATATTCCCAACGCTTAAATTGTTTGTAGCCTTTACCTCTCTCATAAGGCTTCCCAGACCAATAAGCATTAAATTCATTTTGAATAGTATAAAAATTTTCAGACGGATTATGCCATTTATCTACCCAAGTTTGGGCAACTAAAAATATTGAAAAATGAACTAAGGCTAATGTAAGTATGTGTTTTTTCATAGGTGCTATTTAATTTTCTATTAACGAATTTAACAAATTAAGTTGCTTTAAACTAATTTTTGCTTTAACTTTTATTGCATAAAATGGTAATGCTATTAATTCCAGTAAAATCTAAAGTATTTAGTTCAATTTAAACAAAAACAACTCTATTTTGTTTAACTTATATTAACTCTTCTAGTGTAATAACTAGTTAATAATAGCGTTTTTAGTTTTACTTAAAATATTATATCTTTGTTAGGATGGAAATTGTAAAAGGTTCAGGAGTAATTCCAGGTGAGTTATTAGCTAAGGTTAATTCCCCAGCTGATTTAAAAAATTTAAAAGAAGAGCAATTAGAGCAATTTTGCAAAGAACTGCGACAATTTATTATTGACATTGTTTCCACTAAAGGTGGGCACTTTGGAGCTTCTTTAGGAGTAGTAGAACTTACAACTGCATTACATTATATTTACAACACACCTTACGACCAATTGGTTTGGGATGTTGGCCATCAAGCATACGGACATAAAATTATTACTGGCCGTAAAGATATTTTTCATACCAATCGTATTTACAAAGGTATAAGTGGTTTCCCTAAACGTTCGGAAAGTGAGTACGATACTTTTGGTGTTGGACATTCATCAACTTCAATTGGAGCAGCATTAGGTATGGCAGTTGCTTCAAAATACAATAATTTAAAAGATAAACATCATATTGCAGTTATTGGAGATGGTTCTATGACGGCAGGTATGGCATTTGAAGCTCTTAACCACGCTGGTGTAGAAAACGCTGATTTACTTGTTGTATTAAATGATAATTGCATGAGTATTGACCCTAATGTTGGTGCTTTGCGCGATTATTTAACAGACATTACTACATCACACACTTATAATAAAACAAAAGATAAAGTTTGGGAATTACTTGGAAAAATAAGCAAGTTTGGACCTAATGCTCAAGAAATTGCTAGTAAGCTCGAAAACGCAGTAAAAACAAGTCTTTTAAAACAGAGTAATTTATTTGAATCATTAAAATTTAGGTATTTTGGTCCTGTTGATGGGCATGATGTTGTGCGCTTAGCAAAGATAATGCGTGATTTAAAAGACATTCCTGGTCCTAAAATTTTACATGTACTTACTCAAAAAGGAAAAGGCTACCAATTTAGCGAAGAAGGTAATCCTACTGTATGGCATGCTCCAGGCTTATTTAATAAAGATACTGGTGAAATCATTAAAGTAATTCCTACAAGTCCTCAACCACCAAAATACCAAGATGTATTTGGACACACTATTGTTGAACTTGCAGAAAAAAATAAAAAAATAATGGGTGTTACGCCCGCTATGCCTAGTGGTTGCTCATTAAATATTATGATGAAGGCAATGCCAGATAGAGCATTTGACGTTGGTATTGCAGAGCAACATGCTGTTACATTTAGTGCTGGATTAGCAACTCAAGGATTAATTCCATTTTGCAACATCTATTCTTCATTTATGCAGCGTGCCTATGATCAAGTGGTGCATGATGTTGCTTTACAAAACTTAAAAGTTGTATTATGTTTAGATAGAGGTGGTTTAGCTGGAGCTGATGGTCCTACTCACCATGGTGCTTTTGATATTGCTTATTTCCGTTGCATTCCAAATATGATTGTGAGTGCTCCAATGAATGAGGAAGAACTTCGTAACTTAATGTATACTGCGCAATTGGATGAAACTCCTGGTAGTTTTAGCATACGTTATCCTAGAGGTAATGGTGTTATGGTTAATTGGAAAACTCCATTTCAAAAAATAGAAATTGGAAAAGGCAGAAAAATAAAAGATGGTAAAGATTTAGCAATTTTATCTTTAGGACATCCTGGTAATTTAGCAACCATTGCTATAGAAAATTTAGCAAAAGAAAATATCAACGTTGCACATTACGATTTGCGTTTTGCTAAGCCAATTGATGAAGCAATGCTGCACGAAGTTTTTACTAAATACAAAAAAGTAATTACTATTGAAGACGGTTGTATTATGGGTGGTGTAGGCTCTGCTGTTTTAGAATTTATGGCAGATAATGGTTACCAAGCACAAGTTAAACGATTAGGTATTCCAGATAAATTTATTGAACATGGCGAGCAATCGGAATTATATGAAGAATGCGGTTTTTCTCCAGAACAAATTTATGCTGAAGCAAAAGATTTATTACTAGAAAAACAAAAGGCTAAAGTTGGATAAATGATTAATCAAAATCCTAACAAACACGTTATTTACTGGCTACTTACAGGCTGTTTCTTAATTTATATAATGGTTGTTGTGGGTTGTATTACTAGATTAACTCACTCTGGTTTATCTATTACAGACTGGCATTTTATGGGTTCTATCCCTCCATTAAGTGAAGCAGATTGGCAAGAACGTTTTTTGAAATACCAACAAAGTCCTGAGTTTATAAAAATAAACTTTAACATGAAAATGGACGAGTTTAAACACATCTTCTTTTGGGAATACATTCATAGAATGATAGGAAGAACCATGATGTATGTTTTTACTATTGGACTTGTGATTCTATTATTTAAAAAGAAAATAAAAAAAGAAATGACCCCATCATTAATTTTATTATTTTTTATGGGAGCTATGCAAGCTGTTATTGGCTGGTGGATGGTATACAGCGGCTTACAAAACAAACCAGCTGTGAGTCATTTTAGATTAGCTACGCATTTAATAAGTGCATTTACATTATTTGGTTTTACCTTTTGGTTTGCACTTAAATTGATTCATCCTAAAAATGAGATGCAAGAATCAAATGGCTCAAAATTAAAATGGTGGTTTATTTCATTTTTTTTCGTACTTATTTTACAAATAATTTACGGGGCATTTACAGCGGGCTTTGTTGAGGGCGACTCAGCGCACATTAGACCAGGGCATATTTTTAACTCGTGGCCAAAAATGGGTGATAGTTGGATTGCCGAACAAGTAACCATGAAAGAAAGTTTTTATTTAAACTTTTTTGAAAACGCAAGCGGTATTCAGTTTGTGCATAGAACCTTAGCGGTTTTAATTTGTGTATTTTTTGGTGTTATTTGGTTTAAATCAAACAAACTAAAACTTACAACTAAACAATACCAAAGCATTACACTTTTAATTTATGGCATTACAATACAATTTATTTTAGGAGTATTTACTTTACTATATCAAGTTCCACTAATATTAGGTGTATTACATCAAACAGGTGCTTTCTTTTTATTTGCTGCAAGTATTTATGCAATCTACCATAGTGTAAAAAGCAATGAAATTAGTAAGTAAAATATAAGCTCTTTTTTTAGCAATAGCTTTAGGATGGCATAATAGCAGAATATATTAATTAAACAGTGATGGAGGGATTGTCCGTAAAATATATTTAAAAAATACAGTAGAGTATAATTACATTTAAATAACATATTTATTACTGCAAAACTATTAAAGATCCAAAAATATATAAACTAAAATAATTATATTGTCAATAGAATTGAAAATGCAATACAATAGGAATTATGAAAGCTACACTTTATCTAACCATAGCACTTCTTATTTTAAACTTAAGTTGTGTTAAAAGGGCAAAATACCCTTCCGATATACCAGAATGGCTAAAAAAGAAAATTAAATCTTGCAATTTAATTGTGAAAAACTGTCATAGAGTTGTTATCTACGAACATGAAAAAACATCAACCCATGAAATTATCTACATTTTCGATCCAAAAAGTACTGACCAAGTTGCTTACACTTATAATTATGAAGGGAAATTAATTTGTGCGTTACCTGCTAATGGGCCACAATGTTTTAGTAGTACCCTTATTAGAACAATATGGAGTGAAGGTTATACCGTGTTCCAATAAATGAATATGGATATTGATAATTTAAAATAAAAATAGTTAAAATGAGTAACCCAATTTTTACAATTTTAAAAAAAATGCTTTAGTTCTAATTGCATCTTTAATATGTAGTATATCTTTTTCTCAAACAGATACGGTAGTGCAAATTACTAATCCTACTGCGATTAAAAATGATAGTGTCAAAATCTCAAAAACCACAATATATTTTGAGTTATTGGGTAATGCTTATTTCTACTCTTTTAATTACGATAGACTTATTTACATTAAAAATAAATTTAAAATATCTACTAGAGCAGGCATATCATATTTTCCAAATTTATTAATAAGTTCTCCAACATCTAAAAATTCTAAAATATACTCTCATAATATTTTAGTACCTGTAGAACTTAATTTAATATATGGGAAAAAAAACAATATTGAATTTGGTATTGGGGAGACTATGCGGCTTTTAATCGACAAAAATGAACCAAAGCAATTTGTTGATGATTTTGCTTTTATACCTGTAGCTCGTTTAGGATATAGATATCAACAAACTAAGGGTGGCGTATTTATTAGTGCTGCACTACTAACTTACTTTTTTATATTAGAGAATAAACATTATTACAGCAGGCCATTTTCACCATTTGTTGGCTTAGGGATAGGTTATACATTTAAAAATAAAAAAACATGAAAATAAAAATAGTACTAACATTACTTGTTATTTTTACAATTACATCTTGTAAAAAACCATACCCAAACGATATACCATCTTGGTTAAAAAAACGTATTGACCAATGTAAAAACGGAAAATGTTGTAATACTGGTATAGCTAATGTTGTGGAATATACTAATTCATCGAATCAAGAAAAATTATTCATGATAAAGGGTCACAATTCTATGGCAAGTCTAAATTATTATGACTATGATGGCAATTTAGTATGTGTCTATAGTGCAGGTTGCTGTTACAATGATAGCTGTGGACGAATTCCTATAAATAAAATGGTTTATTCAAGATCGATTTGGAATGTAGATAGTAAAAAATGTAATTAGAATCTTATTAGTTATACATGAAAAAGCAATACTTAATTGTATTACTCACATTATTTTTTATTTAGGGATTATCTCAACGTGAAAATTTCTATATTAAAGAGCAATATGGTTATGTTCATCAAAACTTTCTTACAAAACACTTTACAAAATTGCAATAAGTAATTTCTTATTAAAAAGAATAATTAATCTTATATTTAAATATGCAAAATTTTAGCAAAGGCATTTATACATTACACATAAAATCAAGCAACGGTAATAGTCAAGTAAAAAAATTAGCCTAATAGAATAAACAATTAAAAACTAATAAAATGAAACATATTTTAATACTACTTTCAATTCTAGCAATTACAATAACATCCTGCAAAAAAGGAGATAAGGGAGATATAGGCCCAGCAGGGGCCAATGGTAGTGGGGCAAGTTTTACCCATTATGTTGGAGAAAATTACGGAGGTGGTGTAGTATTTCATGTATATAAAGGGAGTGATGGATTAGAGCATGGATTAATTGCATCTTATACCCAAACTACCAATGTAAAATGGCAAACCATAGAAACCTTTGTAAGTGCAACCAGAACTTGGGATGGAGCGTATAATACAAATTTAATGATTAATAGCCCAGCTGCCGATTACGTACATAGCCTAGGTAGTGGGTGGTATGTGCCTGCAATTGACGAATTAATTAAGCTCTACCAAAATAGGTTTGAAGTAAATAAAACCTTAAGTGATGGAGGGCATTCACTAATTCTAATTACTGATATCTATTGGTCAAGCACTGAGTATGGCCCGGGAAATAGTTTTCAGTTTGATTTTAAAGATAGTAAGGTATTTGGGAATTTTAAAAGTGCTCTATTAATTGTTCGAGCCGTAAAATCTTTCTAAACAAGCACCCCCATACGCTTTCCTAAGCCACTCATAAAATCCCTTACCTCTTTAGCGGTGGTTTCATCATTTGTAGCTCTTGCATAGGTTTCGGTAAGTGTGGTTATATTTTGATGAAAAAATTTCTTCATCTCATCAATACTCATGTCTTTTGTCCATAAATCAATACGCATGGTGTTATTTTCATGCTCATCCCAAAGCGCCAACATCATGCTTTTACACACACTTCCTTCATTTGCATCTGGTGCTTCCCATTCAATTTTATTTGGTAATTGATTTTCATCAACCGTTATTTTAAGTTTAATTTCAGAAGTTGTCATAATATTTTAATGAAATAGTAGTTGCAAGGATTATTTTAAGAGGTAAATTTAATTAAAAAATCACTAATTAATTTAAAAACATCTAATAATAAGATACATTTGCCATATGATAGAATACGCAAAAATAACATTACAAAACGGTAAAGAATTTCCTGTTCAACGATTCCATCCTTGGATTTTTTCGGGAGCTATAAAAACGATGGATACATCCATTGCTGATGGTGATATTGTAGAAATTTATTCGGCTAAACAACAGTTTTTAGGAATGGCGCAATACCAAAAAGCCAGCATTTCTGCACGTATTATTTCCTTTAGCAAACAACAAATTAATGTTGACTTTTGGACCAAAAAAATCAACCAAGCTTTTGCTTACCGTCAATTTTTAAATTTGGCAAATAACCCACAAACTAATGTGTACCGCTTAGTCTTTGGCGAAGGTGATGGCATGCCAGGTTTAATAATGGATTATTACGATGGCCACATTGTATTTCAAGCACATAGTATTGGCATGCACTTATGCCGCAAAGATATTACAGAAGCCTTAATTGCAGTATATGGTAAAAATTTAAAAAGTGTTTATGATAAAAGTTCTGAAACACTTCCTCCAAACTATGCACACAATGTAGCTAACGAATACTTATTTGGCGAATTAAAAGGTGAATTAGTAGTATTAGAAAATGGGGTTAAGTTTTATATCGATTTTATAAATGGTCAAAAAACCGGCTTTTTTATTGATCAACGTTATAACCGCGAATTACTTGGTAGTTATAGTAAAAACAAAAGAGTATTAAATACATTTTCGTACACTGGCGGTTTTTCGATGTATGCCGCAAAAAATAATTGTGAACTAATTCACTCAGTAGATTCGAGCAAACATGCCATTGATTTATGTAATAAAAATGCAGTTTTAAACGATGTTACAAACCATGAAGGATTTGCAGTAGATACATTTGACTATTTAAAAGATCAAGGTAAAAATTATGATATCATTATTTTAGATCCACCTGCATTTGCAAAAAGTAAAAACGTTTCGCATAATGCTGTAATTGGCTATAAACGCTTAAATCAAATGGCATTACAAAACATTAAAAAAGGTGGGATTTTATTTACGTTTTCGTGTTCGGGAGTAATTGACATAACGTTATTTTATGACACAGTTACCGCTGCTGCTATAGAATCAAGAAGGCATTTAAAATTATTACATACATTATCACAACCTGCCGATCATCCTATTACACCTAATTTTCCTGAAGGAGAATATTTAAAAGGCTTAGCGTTTTATGTTGAATAAAAACTATTTAAACAGACAGTATTTGATGTTGAACGGAAATACCAATTCCAATCAATAGTGTAACTTTGTTTTAATAAATTAGCTTATGGAATTTATATTAGATATTAAAAACATCAATAAACAATATGGTAATTATAACGCCTTAACAAACGTTAGCATTGCCATTCCCGAAAAAAAAATATTTGGTTTACTTGGTCCAAATGGCGCTGGTAAAACTTCACTCATTCGTATCATCAACCAAATTACTGGTCCTGATAGCGGAGAAGTTTTTTTTGGAGGCGAAAAACTTGCCCCTAAACATGTTGATATGATTGGTTATTTGCCCGAAGAAAGAGGCTTATATAAAAAAATGACAGTGGGCGAGCAAGTGATGTATTTGGCTCAATTAAAAGGATTAAAGAAAAATGTAGCTAAAGAAAAATTAAATTATTGGTTCAAAAAATTTGAAATAGAAAATTGGTGGGATAAAAAAATTGAAGAGTTAAGTAAAGGTATGCAGCAAAAAGTTCAATTTATTGTAACTGTTTTGCACGAACCCAAGCTATTAATTTTAGATGAACCCTTTAGTGGTTTTGACCCTATAAATGCCCAACTCATTAAAAATGAAATTTTAGAGTTAAAAGAAAAAGGTTCTACCATTATTTTTTCTACTCATAATATGGGTAGTGTAGAAGAGCTTTGCGATAACATTGCTTTAATTAATAAATCAGAAAAATTACTAGATGGCTCTGTAAGTGATATCAGAAAAAAATACAGCAGTAATACTTATAACATTGTGTTTAAAGGAAATTTATTAGGTTTTACAAACGATTTATGGGCTGGAGCAGAATTATTAGAAAAAAAATCGATTGGCGATTTACACACTGTTACAGTAAAACTTTTAAGACAATCTACTCCAAACTCATTGTTAAATGCGGTTCTTAATAATGCAGAAATTATTTCATTTAATGAAATAGTGCCTTCAATGAACGACATATTTATTTCGGTTGTAGAAAACAAATCCACATTAAACACTCAAAGCTCATTTACTGAATAAAAAATAAAATTTAAGGTATGCACAAACTTTTTTTAATCATTCAGCGCGAATATTTTTCGAGAGTAAAGAAAAAATCTTTTTTACTAATGACTGTCCTTGGCCCATTATTAATGGCTGGGGTAATGATAGTACCCATTTGGTTATCGATGAAAGATAAAACAGATCATCAAATTTTAGTACTTGACAGAAGCGGTATTTTTATTGATCAAATTCCAAATACCGAAAAATTAAAATTTACTTATAGCACACAAAATTTAGATAGTGCAAAAGCACATTTAAAATCTGGTCCTTTTGATTTAATTCTTGAATTGCATTATGATTTAATAAATAACGCAAAACCAACTCCCTATTTATTTTACAAAGAACAACCAGGTATTACTACCGAACAATACATTTCTAATAGCTTAGAAAATATTTTATTTGATTATCATTTACAAGGAGATAGCATTGATAGAAATAAAATTGATAATGCCCGAAGACCAGTAGAATTGTTGCTTAACAAAGTAGATGAAAAAGGCGTTGATAAAAAAACGAATACAGAATTTAACATGGCCTTAGGTTTAGGCTTTGCAGTAGCTATTTACATGATGATATTTTTATATGGTGCACAAGTAATGCGCGGTGTAATTGAAGAAAAAACAAGTCGTATTGTTGAAGTTATTGTATCATCAGTAAAACCATTTCAATTAATGCTAGGTAAAATTATTGGTATTGCTCTTGTTGGATTTACCCAATTTATTTTATGGATATTGCTCACGGCATTGGTATATATAACAGTTACAACAGTAATTTTTAAAGACCAAATGAAAGATGTTCAAAAACAAAATTCTCAAATTGAAATAATTAAGAAAAATGACATCATGGCACATGCCGACAAAATGAAAATTGTGGATACGCCTCAAGATACCATAAAATGGATTAATTACGTGAATAGTTTAGATAAGCCGCTAATTATAGGTTGTTTTTTATTTTATTTTCTGTTTGGGTATTTATTGTATGCCGCTTTATTTGCTGCGGTTGGCTCTGCTGTTGATAGTGAAGCAGATACCCAACAATTTATGATGCCTATAACTATTCCAATGATATTAGGCTTTGCGGTTTCACAGGGAATAATGACCAATCCGAGTTCGGGCATTGCTCAGTTTTTTTCCATTTTTCCATTAACCTCGCCCATTGTAATGATGATGAGGTTGCCATTTGAAGTGCCCACATGGGAATTAGCAACATCTATGATTACACTCGTTTTAGGATTCTTGTTTTTTACATGGTTAGCTGGTAAAATATACAGAACTGGTATTTTAATGTATGGCAAAAAAACAAGTTGGAAAGAGCTTGGTAAATGGCTGTTTTATAAGGGATAAGGTTATTATTCTAAATATAACTCATTTTATTTCAGACAAAGTATTTGCTATTAAGCAATTGTTGCGCAACTATTTAGTCGTTCCTCAATAAGTTATTTTATTTTCTTTTTTCCTTAACGAAAAAAGAAAATAAAATTAAATGAGCTTTTGAAGGATGATTTACAACGTAAAAGCTTCAAAAATCTCAATAAATTCGATAAAACTCTTTTTAATTATTAAGGTATTTACTTATATTCGTATGGCTATAACCTATGGAAAAAGAAGTACTCCTACAAGTAAAAAATTTAGTTACTCAGTTTAAATCTGATAACGAATTATTAAAAGCAGTAAATGATGTTTCGTTTACCTTGCATAAAGGAGAAACCATTGGTATAGTTGGGGAAAGTGGTTCTGGTAAATCAGTAACCTCACTTTCAATCATGCAATTAATTCCAAATCCTCCAGGGCGAGTTACTGGTGGCGATATTCTTTACCATTCTAAAACTAAAGGGGTTGTTAATTTACGTACACTGCCAGCTAAGGAAATGCGTACGTTTAGAGGAAATGAAATTGCAATGATCTTCCAAGAACCTATGACGAGTTTAAACCCAGTTTATACTTGTGGAAGTCAGGTTATGGAAGCCATTTTATTACATCAAAAAATTAGTCCTAAAGAGGCGAAACTAAAAACATTAGCCCTTTTTGAACAAGTACATTTGCCAGACCCACCGCGCATGTTCGATTCTTACCCGCATCAAATTTCGGGTGGACAAAAACAACGTGTAATGATAGCTATGGCCATGAGTTGTAATCCTCGTGTATTAATTGCCGATGAACCAACTACCGCTTTAGATGTAACTGTACAAAAAACTATTTTAGAATTAATGCTTCAATTGCAAAAAGAACATGATATGGGAATCATGTTTATTACTCACGATTTAGGGGTAATTGCAGAGTTAGCAGATAAAGTAATGGTTATGTACAAGGGCAAAGTGGTTGAACAAGGTCCTGTATTAGAAATTTTCTCTAACCCAAAACATCCATATACAAAAAGTTTACTTGCTTGCCGTCCTCCATTAGATAAGCGTTTAATGCGTTTACCCGTTTCTTCTGATTTTATGAAAACGGATAGTGATGGTAACATGATTGAAATTTCTAAAACAGTAAGTGAAGCAATTAATAGTGTAATTATAACTAAAGAACAAAGAGAAAAAGAACATCAAGAATTATATAGCCGTTATAAAATTTTAGAATTACAAAACATTAAAACGTATTTCCCTAAAAATAAAAGTTTCTTTGGAAAAACAACCGAATGGGTTAAAGCAGTAGATGATGTTTCATTTGATGTATACGAAGGGGAAACCCTTGGTTTAGTTGGCGAAAGTGGTTGCGGTAAAACAACTTTAGGAAGAACCATATTACGATTAAATGAACCTACTTCTGGAAAAATATTTTTTGAACGAAAAGATTTAATTCGTTTAAAGCCTGAAGATATGAGGCATTTGAGAAAAGATTTACAAATCATTTTTCAAGACCCCTACTCTTCTTTAAATCCTCGTATTACAATTGGAGAAGCCATTATGGAGCCAATGCAGGTTCATAATATCCTAAGCAATAATAAACAACGTAAAGAAAAAGTTTTTGAACTACTAAAAAAAGTAGGATTAGAAGAAAAACAATTTTACAGGTATCCGCATGAGTTTAGTGGCGGACAAAGACAACGTGTTTGTATAGCAAGAGCTTTAGCACTAAATCCTAAATTTATTATTTGTGATGAAAGTGTAAGTGCATTAGATGTTTCGGTACAAGCGCAGGTATTAAATTTATTAAATGATTTAAAACGTGAATTTAAATTCACCTATATATTTATTTCGCACGATTTAAGTGTAGTGAAATTTATGAGTGATAGAATGGCTGTAATGAAGAAAGGTAAAATTTTAGAATTGGGCGATGCTGATTCAATATATTTAAATCCTCAAACTGATTATACTAAAAAACTCATTAGCTCTATTCCAAAAGGACAATTAGAAGATATTAAAAAGAGTATAGACAAAAAGAAATCATTTAATATTCCTAGTTCACTATAAATGTTTGATTTTTTAAAAGAACTTACAAACCCCGAAAGCATTATACACTATGGAGGTTTATGGCTACTTTTATTTGTTGTATTTGCCGAAACAGGTTTATTTATAGGTTTCTTTTTACCAGGTGATTCTTTAATAGTGGTATCAGGTTTATTATGTGCAACTAAACCACACTTATTAAATACTTCTATTTACACACTTTTACTATTGCTAATACTATCAGCAGTATTAGGCAATGTATTTGGTTATTGGTTTGGAAAAAAAACTGGAGAAGGACTTTATAAAAAAGAGGATAGCTTATTATTTAAAAAAAAGCATTTAGTTACCACACAATTGTTTTATGAAAAACATGGCGGAAAAGCCTTGATACTAGGAAGATTTTTACCCATCATAAGAACCTTTGCACCTATACTTGCAGGAGTTATTAAAATCGATTTCAAAACTTTTATGTTATATAATCTAATTGGTGCCACATTATGGATTATTTCTTTAGGAGCAACCTCTTATTTTTTAGGTACAAAATTCCCGCAAATAGCGCATTACATTGGATATATTGTTATTGGATTAATTATTATAACAACAATTCCAGTACTAATAACTTATCTAAAAAGTAAAAAAAAATAAATCATTTAAATACCTTTACGCATGCAAAAGATATTAATTACAGGCTCAAATGGCTTACTTGGACAAAAACTAGTTTACAAATTAAAAAATAATCCTAACGTTATGTGCATTGCCACAGCACGTGGAGAAAATCGTTTAGTTGATAAAGCTGGATATACTTACGAAGCGCTTGATATTACAAATGCAGAAAATGTAGAGGCTATTTTTACTAAACATAAACCCGATGTTGTAATTAATACTGCGGCTATGACAAATGTAGATGCTTGTGAAACAGAAAAAGAAGGCTGCTGGTTATTAAACGTTACAGCAGTTCAAAATCAAGTAACTACTTTAGAAAAACTACAATTAGAAAATCCTGATTACAAACCACAATTTATACATCTGTCAACAGATTTTATTTTTGATGGCACACACGGGCCTTTAGATGAAAATGAAACACCTAATCCATTAAGTTATTATGCTGAAAGCAAACTTGCGGCAGAAGTAATTGTTCAAAATTGCAAATTACATTGGGCCATGGCAAGAACCGTATTAGTTTACGGCATTGTAGATAACATGAGTAGAAGTAATATTGTACTTTGGGTGAAGCAAAATTTAGAACAAGGAAAAACCATCAATGTGGTTGATGACCAATACAGAACACCAACCTTAGCAGAAGATTTAGCAGATGGTTGTATTTTAATAGCAGAAAAAAAAGCGCAAGGTATTTACAATATTTCTGGTAAGGATTTTTTAAATATTTTAGAAGTTGCGCATTTAGTGGCAGATTACTATCATTTAGATAAATCATTAATTAAACCTTCAAAATCAAGTGATATTAAACAACCCGCTCAAAGACCTCCTATAACAGGGTTTATTATTGATAAGGCAAAAAAAGATTTAGGCTATAATCCTAAAAGTTTCACGGAAGGCATACAGTTTTTAGAAAAACAGTTAGCTGAAATGAAAAAATAATTATAATCTAAATAACAATACTAAAATAAGTCTGCTTTCTGTTTTTACTAAATCAGGTCTCCAATTGGGATCTAATGTAGATGTTGAATAACCTGTTTGTGACGTTACTCCTCCCCTACCAGCAAAATATGGGACACTAGAATTTCTATAAACATATTCTACTCTAAATGTAAAACTTTGGTTTGGCATAAAATCAAAATTAGTTGAACAATCCCAGCCCTTAAACTGATCTCCAGGATTAGCACTAAATGGGTATGCTCCTTCGGTTAGAGCTGGATTATTAGCATTTGGCAATGGGCTAGCTTGCCCAGTTGGGTATAACACTAAGTAACGACCTGGATTTGACATTATACCTCCACCAATTGTCCAAGCGAATTTATTCTTTGCAAACCATATTCTATTATAAAACATTCCACTTGCAAAATACTGTGCTGGCCCATGCAAAGAATCGCCATCTGTAAAGCCATTAACACCGCCACCTTTTTCAAAACCAAAATCACCAGTCAATGAAAATGCCATTTTACTAATTCCTTTTGATGTAGGGTTGTTATAATACCTCACTAATAAACTATTATCAGAATGGAATCGTTTTCTGCTTTCAATTCCTGCTGCATCTGTTCCATAATAATCATTAGTTAAGAGTTTCACATTACTATTTGGCATCCATGTAATATTGCCACCTAAGCCAGGCATACTATTAAACTTACCATAACTTTGCCAACCATTAATTGCCCAGGCTTCGAGCTTAAGTGTTTTTGAAGGATGAACTTGTAAACGCAAGCCATTAAAAAACCATGGGGTATTATCAGATGTAAATGAAGCCTGATATTCCCAATTTTCCGTTTGATAAAAAGAATTTAATCCTACATAGGACATAAATAATCCAGCATCTAAATTTACACCATACCATTTATTAAAATGATAACCAGCATATGCTTCGCTCAAATACCTGTACACATTTGCTAACTGATATTGCCCGCGATAAGGGCTATAATCGTTACGAGGAATAACAACAGAACGAGTGCCAAATTGTGTCATAAATCTAGCACGAGCATTTTTATAATTAAAATCACCACCAAAATGCAAGGCAGATAATTGCACCTCATTATTTCTAGCTAAGGCTGTAGAACCAACAACTGTGTTATCAATTGGATTATTAAATGAATAAGTATAGTTAACATCCATCATTAAACTTGGAGTACAATATTTTAAGTCTTTCCAAATATTTTTTTGTCGTCTATCACTTCCGTTTTGCCAAGTAATATCAATACCTTCAAAAGGTTCTCCTTTTTGTTTATTACTAATAGAATCTGTTTCTTCTTGCGAAAAAATTGGTGTAAGGCCAATTATAGCAGCAATGCTAAATATTATTTTTTTCATGTGTTTATGCTTATTTTTTAATGTCTTAACTTTTGTTTATGCTTTTAAATTTTAAATACATCTTCATTTGTAATTAATGGGCATACTAACTCAACTACTCTATTTTACTTAATTGAAGTAATCGTATCAATTTATAAGTGTTATGTATTTGATCGTATTCTATTAGCTCCTTTTCACTTTTAAAATAGCCCTCTAATAATTTCAAAAATTCTGGATTATAATTAAAAGATGATTCAAGGTTTTTTATTGTTAATGGAAAAATGAATGAGCCTGCATCTGTGCTAAAATGATATGTATATAATGCCTCAGAATATTTTGATTGAGGTTTAACTAATTGCTTGTATAAAACTAGGTGTGCATTTGCAAACAAGATTGTATATGTTTTTTTATTATAAAATCTTATTGGTAGTCCCTGCCAATCGACATAACCATAAATTGAATCTTTATTTAACCTAAACACTCTGTCATTTTTCACAATTTTTATTTTAGAATTAAATGAAAAAGCATGCAGCTTTATTTTACAATTTTTATTCTCTGAAGTATTAAATTCTATTTTATTATTTATAAAATCGTTTACAGTTAAATAAATACCTTTAGCACTTTGAGCAAACACATTTGAATTTGAGGGAAATAATGCAATAATCAATAATGTTATAACACACTTTCTATCTATTAAGAATTTATTCGTGCCTAACATTATTTGTGAAATTTCATTTTTCATTTCGTGTTAAATTAATATTTGCTATAGGCTGATATAATAATGGGATTTGCTCCACAACTACATCGCTTTTATCCAAACCAAAAGCGTTTTCATCACTTTGACCTAAGCGTTTTAAAAAGAAATAAGAGTTTAATAAAATGCCTTCACGAAACGCAAACTCATTCTCTACAGAAAGGAATTTTTCAATTACAACAAATTTAAAATCGGGTTCATTATTGTATTTTGTAGAACCATCAGGACGAATGTGCAAGCTCAATTCCTTTTTT
>CALMMX010000378.1 GCA_937868545.1 uncultured Bacteroidota bacterium | reverse complement strand
TACCTAAGCCATAAATGGCAGTTTGTGAGGCAAGTTTTTTAAGAGGATTCGACAATTAAATAAGTTTTATAAGATATAAAAATAAGGTAATTTATTATCGCGATTAGAAAATGCTTTAATAAGATATTAACGCGAAATTGTCATTATAAAAAAAAGGTCTTACCCAATATTATGGATAAGACCTTTTATTTTTTTGTTATTGCTTTATTTTACAACTACTAATCTGTTTGTACCAATAATAGCATCCGTAGAATTTAAACTTACAATATATGTTCCTGAAATTAATTCTTCAGTACCTATTTGTAATAATTGTTCTCCTTCAGGTAATTTACCTAAGCTTTTAGAAATAACCAATACACCTTTTAAATCATATACATTTAAAGTTAAATTTTCAACTTTAGAAATTGTAAATGATAAATTAACTAGTTCTCTTGCTGGGTTTGGATATAATTTAATGTAATTTACTACTGTTTTATCTTTTGGAGCAATCTCATTAATTCCAACAACTGATTTTTTATAGTAAGTATCACAACCCCAAATTCCACGACCATGTGTACCTGCATAAATTGCACCTGAATTATAACAGAAAGCACTATTATTAGTTTGCTGTCTTAACATAAATACTGGCACGTTTGGTAATTTACCATTATTTTCTTTCGCCCACACTGGATTAGTAACAGTAATATCAGAAGTAGCATATAAACCATGCTCAGTACCAACTAACACCCTCTTACCATCATTAAACTCAATTAAAGATGAATACACAGGATCAGAAGTAATTAAACCTGTTCCACCAGTTCCCATTTTTGAAACAAATAAACCAATTCCACTTGTTGCAGTTGGATGAGTTGATGGTGAAGTAGCATAATAAACGTGAGGATTAGTACCGTATCCACCAACAGTTACAACAATACTGTTACCTGCAATTGGATCAACTGCAATTGATGTAATTACACCACCAGTAAAAGTACCAATTTTTGTACAACGTATAGGACTACGTTTTCTTTGTAATCCAGCTAATGAATCAATTGCATTTGCTTGTAAAGAATCAATAGATTTATTAAATACAGAATCTTTTAATTGTCTTAAATGAGAAATACGATAAACTGTTCCACTTTGTGTTCCAACATAAAGATTATCTCCACTTGGATCCCATTCCATTACTTGAACAACTCCAGAAAACGGAGCATTTGCACCACTTTCATCACGAGATCTTACACCTGCTACAGTACACCAATCTGGACTAACACCAAAATTTAAAGGTTTTTTTACTACAACAACAGCACCATTTAATCCAATTGCTAATCTAGCTTGTAAAATATCTGGAACTTTCACTTTTCCATGACCAGGTAAAGCAGCTAACAGATTATATGAAAATTTAGTATTAGAAGTTGTTTCAGTTAACACTCTAACTTCAGCTCCTGAATTAAACGCCTCAGTCATAGCAGTTTTTAAAACAGTTACACCAGTTGGAGCTGTTGCAAAATTTACGCTGATAGAATCAATCTCTTGGTTAAAGCCAAAAGCAGAACCATAATGAGAAGAAACTATAGTACCTGTATAAGCACCTAATGTAAAAGGAACAGATGTAGTTGGAACAGAACCAACAATTGCTAATGCTGCAGATGTATAATTAACACCAACAGTTGCAGTTCCTAAAGTTAAATACAATGAATCAAAAATTGCAGAGTTATCTGTTCTTAATACTCTCGATTTGAATTTTTTAGTAACGCCATCTGTAGTACCAGCTAAACTATTAACAACAATTGGTGCTTCAAACCAAGTAGAATCAATTGAAGTAAAATCTGAAGAAGATTCCCAAAGTTTAATTGGGGTAACAAAACTAGCAAAACTAAAATTATCAGGACCACCGTTCCATTTATTATAATCAGCATCAACAAACTCAGCACCTGCATTAAATCCTTTATTAGATGCTCTTCTTACTTGTCCATAATACACTGAAGAAAACACTGCATCTGGAGCAATATTTGAGAAATCACAAAAATTACCATCACCACCACCTATTGGGTAAGAACCTTTAGTCCCATTGTAATTACCTGGTATATATGTAGTACCATTATCTTGATTTCCACAAGTAACACCACCTAAAGGAAAACTACCAGATAAACCTAATACTGGATACCTTTCAAATGCAATTGCATATGGTTGAGTTGTATTAAATCCTTTATTAATTGCAGTATAATTAATACCTCCATCAATACTTTTAAACATACCACCATCAGTACCTACTATTAAATTATTATTATTAAACGGATCCCATTCCATAGCATGGAAATCAGAGTGTACAAAGTTTTTAGTTCCAACTGCTAACCAAAAACTGCCTAAATACCATGTTCCAATTCCTGGAGAAGACTGAACCCAAACATGATGAGAAACACCTCCTAAAAATGCAACTCCAGGATTATTAGGACTAACAGAAATTACGTTATCATATAATCCTTGACCATTTGTTCCAAAAGGTTCAAATGTTGTACTTGAAGGATTAGCAATTTTATAATAAGTTACACCACCATCCATAGTATAAAAAACACCACCTAATTTACTAGAACCATTAGATGATGAAAAATAAATAATATTAGAATTTGATGGAGCAATTGCAATCTCTGTTGAATATCTGTTAGCAGTAGAAATTATAGATGATGGCGGAGTTATCGCGGTAACAAATTCATCAGCAGATGTAGAACGATAAATACCAGAAGCAATTGTAAACACATAAGAACCATCAGAACCAACTTTAATATCATTAATGAATCCTGAATTAGCCACAGCTGTTCCAGAACCAACTAACTTAGCATTTCCCCAAGTTGCACCTGCATCTTTAGAAATTCTGAAACCATTTGAAAAAGTGCCTAAATAAATAATATTATCATCAGATTTATGGCATTTTACATTTTTGATATTTTTAAAAGTAACTGTAGATGCAACTGAAGTTATTGCATTAGTGGCTAAATCCAATTTATATAAACCATTTCCTACAAAGGCTGAGTTTCCATCTGCACCAGAACCAGGCAATTCTTCCCCTGTTCCAAAATAAATGTAATTACCACTAGCATCTTGATCCATACAAGTAACAATCATATTAACTAATTGATCGTTGATTGGATTCCAAGTACTACCACCGTTTGTAGATTTGAAAATACCACCAGAAACACCACCTGCATAAATTACATTTACATGTTTCTTATCATATACAATAGCTCTAACACGACCACCAACATTATCAGGTCCCATTTCTAACCAATTTAATCCTAAAGCACTTGTTCTGTAACTAGATTGATTTTTCATACGTAACATAGCCTCTTGATTAGCCATATCGCGTCCAGCTTCATCAATTAATCCTGTTGCAGGATCAGACTTTAGCATTTGATAATAAGATGCAGCACCAGCCCAACTTTGGGCTTTATCTTTTTCTTCACCTTCAAATCGAGGTGTATAATGAGATGATTTTATTAATGCAATTGGGGCTGCTATTAAGGCAACACCACTAATAAAATAACTTAAAACTTTAAAATTCATTTTCATGATGATATTTTTTTTATTTATTCGATAAAGGTTCGAATTACAAATATAATTTTTATTTTTTTAACAAACTAAAAAAAATTCATAACTGGTTGTTTTTAATTAACAACTGGTAAACATTAGAGTAAGAAAGGTATTTAATTGTTAAAAAACATGTTTTTCAGCATGATAAGAAGAACGTACTAAAGGACCACTTTCAACATATTTAAAACCTTTAGACAAGGCGAATTCTTCCCATTTTTTAAACTCATCTGGGTGTACAAAACGAGCTACAGGAATGTGTTTTGGTGTAGGTTGAAGGTATTGCCCTAATGTAAGTACATCACAATTAACTGCCGCTAAATCGCAAATACTCTCCATTAATTCTTCTTCCGTTTCACCCAAGCCAACCATAATTCCTGATTTAGTTCTTACACTAGCATCATTTAATCTCTTCAAAACTTCCAAACTTCTATCATATTTTGCTTGTATTCGAACTTGAGCCGTTAAGCGCCTAACAGTTTCCATATTATGAGAAACAATATCTGGTTTTACATCTATTATTCTTTGCAAATTATCCCATTTACCTGCAAAATCAGGAATTAAACATTCAAATTTTGTAGCTGGACTAATTTCTCTTATTGCTTTTATAGTTTCAGCCCAAATTATTGACCCACCATCTTTTAAATCATCTCTATCTACAGAAGTAATAACACAGTGTTTTACATTCATTAATTTTACCGAATTAGCCACTCTTTTAGGCTCATCCCAATCTGCAGGTTTTGGTTTACCTGTTGCTACAGCGCAAAAACCACATGATCGAGTACAAATATTTCCTAAAATCATAAATGTAGCAGTACCTGCTCCCCAACATTCACCCATATTTGGGCAATTTCCACTTTCGCAAATTGTATGTAATTTATGCTCAGAAACTATTTTTCTAACATTTAAATAATCTTCTCCTATTGGTAATTTTACTCTTAGCCAATCTGGTTTACGAGGCTTTGATAGTAATTCTGAATCTTTAGTATTCATAGGTATTTGTGTTTTTTATAGCTACTTTAAATCAATTAATAGCTAATTCGCGCATTAAGTATCTCAGAAAAAAATAAATAAATTTTAAAACCATTTTTTTCCAAATACAAAACCAACATATAACGTAATAATAAAACTTTCTGGTGTATTTTTTGCCATCATAGGCAATGCTTTAGGGTAATAATCTAAAATAACCCCTGTTTCTATGGCCTTAACTTTATTTGAATATGAGCCATACTCGAAGCTTAAATTTGCTTTTGCATAAACCCCTGGATATACACTTAACTGCCCTAATCCATCTACCCAAGGTCCTTTACCAGTTATACTATCAATAGTTAAAGTATTTGGGTCATATTTTACTGATTCTTGATACTTTGTTCCAAAATTACTTTGACGGTAAACTAAAACATAACTAGGTTTGGCAAATGATAAATTTCCACCTAAAAAATAGGCAGTTCTTATTTCTACTGATTTTCTATCCGCTTTTTTATATATAGTTGTTTGATATCCTACTCCGCCGCGCAAAGCAAATACACTATTTAATTTACCATAAACAAAACGTTTTGAATTATCTGCCTGATTAGACACCTTAACTTCCTTAGGATGTTTTAATGTAATTGCTTCAATTTCCAATAATTTTTTTCGAGTGGCTGTTACATGCTTAGAGCGCATATAATTAATTCCAAATCCTCTACTATGAGCAAAAATACCAAACGATGCTTCATTTCTATATAGCACATTTGGATCATTACCACTTGCTATAGATTGTGTTGTACTTTGCGCAAAACTAATTTGACAAAACAAAACACTTAAAAATATGAAATATAATTTTTTCATTGTAAGCAAAACAAAAGTAATTATTATTTTCATCTAATTTACAAGTATAAATATAGAATTCAAAAAAGATAACTTCTATATTTATACACTAAAAAAACAAAATTAAATGATTACAAGCAAGGTAAAATATGTAGGGGAATTAAGATCTGAAGCTATTCATATACAATCAGGTTCTGTTATAAATACAGATGCTCCAAAAGACAATCATGGCAAAGGAGAAGCTTTCTCGCCAACTGATTTAGTAGCAACTGCATTAGCAAGCTGTATGATTTCTGTAATGGGAATAGTAGCCTTAAAAGAAGGTATTACAACAGTTGAAGGCGCAACTGCGGAGGTGACTAAAATAATGTACGCAGAACCTCGACGTATTGGCGA
>CALMMX010000377.1 GCA_937868545.1 uncultured Bacteroidota bacterium | reverse complement strand
TTCACAGCTATATCTGCGAAAAATAAAAATCCCACGCACCTGTGTATGATAAAATGCAAAAAACACCAATAATTAATACGAATAAAAAATTCTTCGATAGTTTTTTTTCACTTCAATTCTTATTAAATGCTTTTAAAATCAGCACTCCAAGATTAGGTGTGGTACAACTAATTACTAGCAATTATTTTTTCGCAAGCTTGAAATACTAAATTAAAAACATTTTCAAAGCCTTGTTCACCCCCAAAATAAGGATCTGGAACTTCTTTTTGTTGACCAGGATGTGTTAAATCCAACAATAAGCCAACTTTTTGCTTATGTTCCTCAGTTTTAGCCATAGATAACACATCAAACAAATTGCTATTATCCATAACAAAAATCTTATCAAAAGCGTCAAAATCTTTAGTTGTAAACTGCCTCGCACGCAATGCTGTTAAATCAACACCATGAGTTTCTGCATTAGCAATAGTTCTTTTATCTGGAGCTTCGCCAACGTGGTAGTTTGAGGTGCCAGCCGAATCAACTTGAAATGGCAAATTGTTTTTTTCTATTAAATGTAACATAATACCTTCCCCCAATGGAGAACGGCAAATATTTCCCAAACATACAAACAAGATTTTTTGCATAAAGATTCAATTAAGCAGGTACAAAATCACTTTGTTCAGCATAAAACGCTACCTTGGTAAATAGATTTAAAATAATTTCGTTAGTTAGTGTATTTGCTTCACTTGTGTATTTAACAAATACAGTTTCTTCCATAACAGCATAAGCCATAGAACTCATACCATAATTTCTATTTAATAGATGCTGGAAAAAAGCTTCTCTGTTATCATCTGGCAAACCACATATTGGAGCCACAATTTGAAATAAAAATTGTTTTTCTTGTTCCCACACATCAACCATGATATCGAATTTTCCTTTTTTTAAATTCCATTGTCCTGGTCGCGGACCTCTAGTTTCTGCAGCTGGAATTCCAAGTGCAGAAATAGCTTCCTCTACTAAATTATAATAGGTTTGTATCATTTTGCTAGTTCATTTAATTTTTCGGTAAAAAATACCGACATTTTATTTGTGTAAAATTTATTTTTAAACTGCCCTACCCACTGCACGCCTTTGATTGCATTGGTTAAAAATACCTCATCGGCATCGGTTAATGTATGAACAGTTAAATTTTTTTCGAAAGTTAAAATTCTGTTTAATCCTGCAAGTGCTAAAATTTGTTTGCGCATGATACCCGATACACAACCATCTGCTATTGGTGATGTATATAAAGAACCGTTTTTAATTACAAAAATATTAGAGCTAATGCTTTCTATAATATGTCCATTATCATTTACCAATAAACAATCATCTAATTTCATTGATGTTTTTGCAATACCTGCCATAACATACAATAAAGCACTGCCAGTTTTTATACTCGAAATTTTAGATATTGGCTTCTTAATTTCGGCATATAAATCAACCCATAAGCCTCGTTGATTGAGATTATAACCTATTGCTTCTATTGCCTCTATTTCAATCAAAAACGAAATGTCATTCGTATCTGGTGTATAAAAACCACCCTCATTTCTAAAAACCGTTAATCTGATGCGGGCATCCGTTTTAACTTCATTTTCTTGTATAAGGGTATTTATTAAATGCTCAATGTTAGTTGTGTTAAATTCAGCAGGTACATTCATTCTTAGTGCAGTCATGGCCAGTTTTATACGCTGAATATGATCCCCTAAAAACATAATTTTACCGTTAAATAAGCGTATAGTTTCAAAAATAGAATCACCATATCTAAAAGCTCTATTTGTAAAGCTTATAGCTGGCTCATATAGGCTAATTAAATGCCCATTGTATATACACTTTGTATCTAACATCAGCTCTAAAAGTAATAAATTATAAATAATAAAATTTAACTGTTGAAAATTGTTGAAAAGATAAATTACAAGCCTATTTTATGAAAGGTAAATAATATAATATTTAGGCTATCAAAAAAACACATTTATGAGCGACATACAACATTTTTTTACTCCAATTACAATTGACAAGGAATCATTTACTGAAAACCAAATTGGCTATGTTACCGAAGGCTATTTAGTTAATTCAGATTTCCCAGATTTGAAGGATATTGATATGGCTATAATTGGTGTGTGTGAAAGCAGAAGATCAACAAACAATCAAGGTACAGCCTTAGCCCCAGATAATGTGCGTGATTTTTTATATAAATTATACCAAGGTAGTTTTAGAACAAGAATGGTTGATTTAGGCAATATTGAGCAAGGACATGACGTTGAAGACACCTATTATGCGTTAAAAACAACGGTAGATTATTTAATAAGAAATAATGTAATTCCAATAATTATTGGTGGCAGCCAAGATTTAACTTACGCTCAGTTTTTAGGGTATGAAAAATTAGAACAAACCATCAATATTGCCTCTGTTGATTCGTGTTTTGATATTGGAAACCCTGAAGAGGAAATAAGTAATATGGCCTATTTAGGAAAAATAATTTTACACCAACCTAATTTTTTATTCAATTATAGTAACATTGGCTACCAAACCTATTTAGTAGACCCAAGCTCATTAAATATGATGAATAGATTGTATTTTGATACCTACCGTCTTGGTCAAATTAGAGATATGATTGAAGAATCTGAACCTATTATTAGACATGCTGATATGTTTACCTTTGATATAACGGCCATAAAACATAGTGATGCACCAGCTCACCCTAACGCATCACCTAATGGTTTTTATGCAGAAGAAGCCTGCCAAATGATGCGCTATGCAGGCATGAATGATAAATTAACTTCATTAGGTATTTATGAAATAAATCCTGAATATGATGTAAATGGAAAAACATCTCATTTAGCAGCACAAATGATTTGGTGTTTTATGGATGGATTTTATAACAGAAAAAATGATTTCCCTTCGCGTTCGAGCTCTGAGTATGTTAAGTTTCATGTGGTTTTACAAGATGAAAAATACACCATTAACTTTTTTAAAAGTAAAAAAAGCGATAGATGGTGGATGGAAGTGCCTTATCCTCCAACAAAAGGACTGAAATTTGAACGACATACATTATTACCATGTTCTTATAAAGATTATGAAATGGCAGTAAACAATGAAATACCAGACAGATGGTGGCAAACCTATCAGAAATTGGCTTAAACTAAGGTTTAAACTTTGTGTTTCGCCGTATTGGAATGCATAACAAAAATTGTATTTTTATTAAATGAAAAATACAATATTCCTATTAATACTCCTTTTTAATATACAAAGAGCCTATTCTCAAGCTTATCCAATTTTTGGTAATGAAAAAGCTGTAACCATCAATGGATTAACTTTTGATGCCATGGAGCCTACTATTTCTCCAGATGGCAACGCACTTTTTTTTAATAGCCTTAATGATGGGATTACTACAAGTCTTTATTATGCAGCAAAAGTAAATGACACCGTTTTTAATTTTATTGGTGCTGTGCCAGTTGTAAACCAAACTGTAACACCACGATTAGATGCTGTTGCAACACTTGATACTGCGAACAACTTTTATTGGATAACAACAAGAGATTATCCAGCAAATATTGAAAATGTAATGCGCATAAAATTTTTAAGCTCTGGGTATACCAATTTTGGTCGACTTAATGGTGATTTTTACATAAATTCTCCCGGGTACTTAATTATGGATTTAACCACCAATTACACTGGAAATGAAATTATATATTGCAATGCATATTTTAATAGTTGTTTAGGTGGAGCTCCTTGTAAATCATCCATGGGAATTGCTCAAAAAATAAACGATTCTACTTTTAATAAAATACCAAGTTCAACATCAATTATGGCAAACATTAATGATACTGTAAACTACATAGTTTATGCTCCTTGCATAAGTAAAGATGGATTAGAGTTTTATTATACCCGTTTATTAAAAGGTGGTACGCAAACAGAAATTATGTCATCAGTGCGCACATCAACAACATTACCATTTAGCATGCCTACTGTTTTAGTAACTGCTCCATCGTTTTTACCTGAAGCGCCAACGCTTACAACTGATAAATCAAAATTATATTACCATAAAAAAATAGGTTCAACTTTTAAAATATTTTTATTAAACAGACTAGGAACTACTGGAATTAATCAATTAGATAATGATAATTTAAATGTTAGCATTTTTCCAAATCCAGCAAAAAACAACATTCAACTAAAAAATATAGATACTAAGCAGTCTTATTCTATTACTATTTATTCTGTTTTTGGAAAAAATGTGTTAACCCAAAACAACATCCAATCTATTGATATTTCTCATTTAGAAAATGGTTTATATTATTTAATTGTAAAGCAAGGAGAACGTTCATTTACTTCAAAAATAATTAAAGAGTAGCAAAAAAATAAAAATTTATAAGCGTATCTTTACTTCATGTCATTTAAGCTCATATCAGAATTTCAACCAACAGGAGATCAACCAAATGCCATAAAGCAATTAGTTGAAGGTTTAAATAATCAATCAAAACACCAAGTATTATTGGGTGTTACAGGATCTGGAAAAACATTTACTGCCGCAAACGTAATACAACAAGTAAATAAACCCACTTTAATATTAAGTCACAATAAAACCTTGGCTGCCCAATTATACAGTGAGTTTAAACAGTTTTTTCCTGAAAATGCAGTGGAATATTTTGTAAGTTATTACGACTACTACCAACCCGAAGCATTTTTGCCAACTACTGGAACCTATATTGAAAAAGATTTACAGATTAATGATGAAATAGAAAAATTAAGGTTAAGTGCTACCTCTGCCCTATTATCAGGTAGAAGAGATGTTATTGTTGTATCATCTGTATCCTGTATTTATGGTATGGGAAATCCTACAGATTTTAAATCTAATATTATAAGCATTGAAGTTGGGAAAGTAATTTCTCGTAATAAATTTTTACATCAATTAGTTGGTGCGCTATATTCAAGAACTACTGAGGAATTTAAACGAAGTACATTTAGAGTAAAAGGTGATACGGTTGATATTAGCTTGTCTTATGCCGATTACAGCGTGCGTGTGTGTTTTTTTGGTGATGAAATAGAATCGATTGAAACATTTGATGATAAAAATGGCTCTATCATTCAAAAATTTGAAGCCTTTACAATTTACCCTGCAAACATATTTGTTACAGCTCCTGATACCTTGCAGAAAGCAATGCATTTAATACAAGAAGATTTAGTAAAACATGTAGCCTTTTTAAAATCGCTAAATAAAGATTTAGAAGCTAAACGAATAGAAGAACGCGTAAATTATGATTTAGAAATGATGCGCGAATTAGGCTATTGCAGTGGCATTGAGAATTATTCGCGTTACATGGATGGTAGATTACCAGGAACACGTCCATTTTGTTTGATAGATTATTTTCCGCAAGATTTTTTAATGATGATAGATGAAAGCCATGCAACAGTTCCACAGGTAAGGGCTATGTTTGGAGGGGATTTTTCGAGAAAGCAAAATTTAGTTGAATACGGATTTAGATTACCATCTGCTTTTGATAACAGACCATTAAAGTTTGAAGAATTTGAAAGCCTTATGAATCAAGTCATTTATATATCAGCAACACCTGCCGAATATGAATTAGAAAAAGCAGAAGGCATTATTGTTGAGCAAATTGTGCGTCCTACGGGCATTTTAGACCCAATTATAGAAGTGCGTCCAAGTGGTAACCAAGTGGATGATTTATTAGAAGAAATTCATAAAGTAGTAGAAAAAGATGAACGTGTTTTGGTTACAACACTCACAAAACGCATGGCAGAAGAGCTTTCGAAATACTTAACCAAATTACAAATTCGTTGCCGTTATATACACAGTGAAGTAGATACATTGGAGCGTATTGAAATTTTACGTCAGTTGCGCGTTGGTATGTTTGATGTATTAATTGGTATTAACTTATTAAGAGAAGGATTGGATTTACCAGAAGTATCATTAGTTTGTATTTTAGATGCTGATAAAGAAGGCTTTTTAAGAAACGTAAGAAGTTTAGTGCAAACATCAGGTAGAGCAGCCAGAAATATAAATGGCAGAGTAATTATGTATGCCGATAAAATTACGGATAGCATGCGTATTACTATTGATGAAACTGAAAGAAGAAGAAAAAAACAAATTGAATACAATTACAAAAACGGAATATCACCAACACAAGCTGGGCGTAAACAGTTATTACAACCTAATGAACCAGGCATAGAAGTAACCTACAATGGCAAATTAGTATTAACTTATGTTGAGAATGATAGTTATGGCGTTGCAGCCGACCCTGTTGTAAAATACATGAGTAAGGATGAATTGAAAAAACAAATTACCAAATTAAAAACAGCCATGTTACGTGCATCTAAAGAAATGGACTTTATGGAAGCCGCTCGACTGCGTGATGAAATGTTTAGTCTTGAAAAATTGTTTAATGAAAGTTAGAATTTTATTTTTCTCCTAATTCAATCTATAAAAGAAAAAGAAAACAGCCGCTGCTGCTCTTTTAGAATTTATTCCTTTTGCATAGCCTAAAGTGCTATAACTCGAATTTTGTAAAGTCCCATCACTTTTTATATAACCAATGGTTGAATAACTTGAATTTTGAACCGTTCCATCATTTTTTATATATCCAATGGTAGAATAACTTGCATTTTGAACTGTTCCATCAGATTTCACATAACCAATAGTTGAATAACTCGAGTTTTGAACTGTTCCATCACTTTTAAAATAACCTATTGTTGAGTAACTCGAATTTTGAACCGTTCCATCATCTTTTATATAACCAACTGTTGAATAAGATGAATTTTGAACCGTTTGAGAATTCATTGTCAAAGCAAAAAGCATACATACAAAGGCTAAACTTAATTTTTTCATAATAAAAATGTTAAATGATTATTTATAATTTTAGTTTAAATGAAAGAAGTAAAAAAATACAGAAGCAGCAGCATATTTCCATTTTACATTTTTTGAGTAACCAATTGTGCTATGATGCGAATCTTCCATAGTGCCGTTATCTTTAATATATCCAATGGTGCTATGGTGCGAATCTTCAACGGTGCCATTATCCTTAATATAACCTATGGTGCTATGATGCGAATCTTCTAAA
>CALMMX010000376.1 GCA_937868545.1 uncultured Bacteroidota bacterium | reverse complement strand
ATTTTATTGTCATTCTGAACTTGTTTCAGAATCTGGAGTTAAATAAAATCAACCCTTTAGAGATGCCGAATCGAGTTCGGCATGACGATTTTAGACTTTTGAGACAGCCTCTTTTAAACTAAGTTTCACATTTTATGAATTTGCAATCTCTTTATCTAAATGTTCTTGAACAACTTCAATTGCATTAGTAATAACATCACTTAAGGCAGTTATAAATGTACCATCTGTTGCTAAACTGATAGCGTGTTTAATAGCATCTTTTTCTTTAGATACCACTTCATAAGTAACATCTTTATTTTGTGATTTAATACCTTGTACTATTAAGGCAATTATTTCATCTTCAGTACGTCCACGTAAATGTTTTTCTTGTCTTATAACAATATGATTAAACATACGTGCTGCAATTGCTGCACATTCAATAATATCACTATCTCTTCTATCACCTACCCCTGCAATAATTCCAATTTTATTTGTTGCATCTACACTTTGTAAAAAATCTTCAATGCCCAAATAACCTGCTGGATTATGTGCAAAATCAATCATTACTTTAAAATTTTTAAAGTTAAAAATGTTCATTCTACCTGGAGTTTGTGCCGCACTTGGAATAAAAGTTTCAAGTGGTGCTTTAATATCCTCTGTTTTAAAGCCCCATAAGTAACTAGCTAAGGTTGCTGCTAAAACATTCGCAATCATAAATTTGGCTTTACCACCTAAGGTTAAAGGAATATGTGTTGCTTTTTCCACACGCATTTTCCAATCTCCTTTTTTAATAGTTATAAAACCATTTTCATAAATTGCTGCAATACCACCTTTTCTACAATGATTTACAATAACATCACAATGCTCATTCATACTAAAATAAGCTATGTTACAATTCAATTCTTTAGCAATTTCAACACAATGCTTGTCTTCTGCGTTTAATACAGCCCAACCATCTTTCTTAACAGATTTTACAATAACACTCTTAACTCTAGCTAAATCATTTAAATCATGAATATCATTTAATCCTAAATGATCTTCTTGGATATTAGTAATAATACCAATATCACATCTACTAAATCCTAAGCCAGAGCGCAAAATACCTCCACGTGCTGTTTCTAAAACCGCAAACTCAACAGTAGGGTCTTTTAAAATAAACTCAGCGCTCAAAGGCCCAGTTGTATCCCCCTTTTCCAACATATGATTTTGAACATAAATACCATCACTAGTTGTAAAACCAACTTTAAATCCATTGTTTTTTACAATATGAGCAATTAAACGAGTTGTTGTTGTTTTTCCGTTTGTACCAGTAACTGCAATAATTGGAATACGACTAGGTTTTCCTAAAGGATAAAGCATATCAATTACAGGAGCAGCTACATTCCTCGCTAAACCTTCACTTGGTGCTAAATGCATTCTAAAACCTGGTGCAGCGTTTACTTCTAAAATAACACCACCAGTTTCTTTTAATGGCTGAGTAAGATTTTTAGCCATAATGTCAATACCACAAACATCTAAACCAATTACACGAGAAATACGTTCTGCTAAAAATACATTTTCAGGATGAATCATATCTGTAATATCAATAGATGTTCCACCAGTACTCAAATTAGCAGTTGACTTTAAATATACAACTTCATTTTTTTGAGGAATAGTTTCTAATGAATAGCCTTTCTTTTCTAACAAATCTGTAGTATCTCTATCAACAGTAATTTCTGTTAGTACATTTTCATGCCCGTAACCACGGCGAGGATCTTTATTGGTTTCATCAATTAGCTGTTGAATATTTTGAACGCCATCTCCAACAACATTAGCAGGCACACGCTGCGCAGCTGCCACCATTTTATTATCAATAACTAAAATCCTAAAATCATAGCCCGTAATAAATTTCTCAACAATAATTCTGCGACTATATTTTTTTGCAAAAGCTAAACCAGCCACGGCATCTTCCCATTTTGTAACATTAATAGAAGCACCTTTACCATGATTTCCATCTAAAGGCTTTAATACAATTGGATATCCAATACGTTTAATACACGCTTCTAAATCTTCTTCATCTACACATATATCTCCTTTAGCAACAGGTATAGAAGCCGCATCTAACATGCGTTTTGTTTCCTCTTTATTACAAGCAATATCAACAGCTAAATTACTTGTTTTACAAGTTATTGTAGCTTGAAAACGCATTTGATTAATTCCATAACCTAGTTGTACTAATGAATTTGTTCCTAATCTAATCCAAGGAATATCACGTGCAACGGCTTCATCCACAATGCTTCCAGTACTTGGTCCTAACCTAACATCTTCACGAATTTCACGCATTTTTTTTAAGTCAGCAGCTAAATCATACTCTTCAGCATTTACAAGTGCCTGAGCAATTCTTACTGCACTTTCAGCAGCAAACATTCCAACTTTTTCTTCAGTGTAGCTAAATACTACATTGTAAATGCCTGGCGTTTTTGTTTCACGTGTTCTACCAAAACCCGTTTCCATCCCAGCAAGAGTTTGTGTTTCTAAAGCAATGTGTTCAATTACATGCCCCATCCAAGTTCCTCTTTCTATGCGCGAAAAAAATCCACCACGTGTTTCTTCCGAACAACGATGCTCTATCATAGTAGGAAACATTGCTATAATACGTTCTTTAAATCCAGGGATTTTATTGGTTGGCAATTGTTCTAATTCCTCCAAATCTAATCGCATTTGAATTAATTTTTTTCTATTAACGCTCCAAATATTTGGGCCACGCAATGCTTGAATGCTAAGAATTTTCATAGGTCGGTGAATGTTTATTTTTTAATAATATTGAAATGTAGTAAATAATAAATTAAGTTCAAATTAAAACTCATTTTATTTGAAAATTCCATGAATTTATGTTTACATAAGCCAAAGACTATTATTGATTTTATTTTTCTTTTAATAAAATAAGAAATATTTAAAAACATTATTTACTTTTAAATAATTCTATTTTACCATTCATTAATGAACAATAAGCAATACGATTATTTAGACGATTTAGAATCTGAAGCTATTTATATTTTGAGAGAGGTTGCAGGCCAATTTGAAAGACCAGCCCTACTTTTTAGTGGAGGAAAAGATAGTATTTGTTTAGTTCATTTAGCATTAAAAGCTTTTAAACCTGGTAAGTTTCCTTTTCCATTAGTACATATTGATACAGGTCATAATTTTGAAGAAACAATTTCATACAGAGATAATTTATCAAAAAACATTAATGAAGAATTAATTGTAAGGAAAGTAGAAGACACCATAATTAAAAAAAAATTACAAGACGGCACTGGTAAATTTCCTAGTAGAAATAACCTACAAACCTACACATTACTTGATACAATAGAAGAATTTGAATTTGATGCATGTATTGGTGGGGCTCGCAGAGATGAGGAAAAAGCGAGAGCTAAAGAAAGAATTTTTTCGGTGAGAGATGAGTTTGGACAATGGGATCCTAAAATGCAAAGACCCGAACTTTGGAATATTTTTAATGGGAAAATTCATAAAGGTGAAAATGTGAGAGTGTTTCCAATTAGTAATTGGACAGAATTAGATGTATGGAATTATATAAAAAGAGAAAATATTGAACTTCCCTCCATTTATTTTGCGCACGACAGAGAATGCATTTTAACTGAACAAGGACAGTTAATGAATACAAACAAATTCGTTAAAATTGATCCATCAGATAAAATGGTGATAAAAAAAGTGCGTTATAGAACAGTTGGAGATATGACTTGTACAGCAGCCATTGAAAGCAAAGCATCAAATGTTGATGAAATTATTGATGAACTTATAAAAACAACAATTAGTGAAAGAGGTGCTACAAGAATGGATGATAGAATGAGTGAGGCAGCAATGGAAGACAGAAAAAAAAATGGTTACTTTTAGTTAAACTTGGATATGGAATTACTACGGTTTTTTACTGCTGGAAATGTAGATGATGGAAAAAGCACATTAATTGGGCGATTACTGTTTGAAAGTGATTCCATTTCTACTGATATAATAGAAACACTTACAAGACAAAGTAAACTTAAAAATGCCAACCAGAGTCTTGATTTAGCATTACTAACTGATGGTTTAAGAGCCGAAAGAGAACAAGGTATTACAATTGATGTTGCTTATAAATATTTTAGTACTAAAAGTAGAAAATTTATAATTGCGGACACTCCTGGGCATATCCAATACACACGTAACATGTTTACGGGCGCTTCAAATACAAGTCTTGCAATTATTTTAATTGATGCGCGATATGGTATAACGGAGCAAACAAAGCGACATTCAATTATTGCATCAATACTAAATATTCCAAACATTTTAGTTTGTGTAAATAAAATGGATTTGGTAGAGTTTTCTGAAACCATTTTTAATACCATTAAATCGGATTACCAATCTTTTTCTAAAATTTTAGAACTTGACAATGTAAGTTTTATACCTACAAGTGCACTTTTAGGAGATAATATTACTAAACTAAGTACAAACATGACTTGGTATAAAGATAAACCATTACTTAATTTTTTAGAAACGGTTAACATTCATCCTCAAAATAAAAATGAAAATCCTCGTTTTCAGGTACAGTATATAATTAGACCACAAACTAAAGAATTACCAGATTACAGAGGTTTTGCAGGCAAAGTTCTTAGTGGAAATTTTCACTGTGGCCAAGAGGTAGAAATACTGCCTTCAAACCAAAAAACAACAATTGATAAAATTGAATTTAATCAACAAGAAATACCAAATGCTAGTAGTGGAAGTTCAGTAATATTTCATTTGAAAGACGATATTGATATTACTCGTGGTTCAACAATAGTTCCTATTGATCAATTACCAAAAACAAGTAAAGAATTTAGTGCAATTATTTGTTGGATGGATAGCTCTGAATTTATTACTGGTCAAAAAATAATTGTTCAACATAATTGCAATAGGGTTTTAGGGATTATTAAAGAAATTCAATATAAAATAGACATTCACACTTACGATAAAATTCCTAGTAACGGGAAAATTAAATTAAACGACATCTGTAAAGTAATAATAAAAACTGCTCAACCTATTAGTTACGATAGTTATGCGGAAAACAAAAATACGGGAGCATTTATTTTAATAAATGAAAACACCAATTTAACAATTGCTGCTGGTACCTTAGATTAAATACATTGTAAAACATTATAAATCCCGAAAAGAACTTCAGTTTAATTCAATTACTGTTGCAATAACTACTTAAGTATATTCATTAATGCAATAAAAGCAAAAACCCCTAAAGTATTAACTCTAGGGGCTTTTTGCGGTCCGGACGGGAGCAAGTAGGTCACCCCAATTTTTAACTATTTTCACTTAATTATCTTATTATCAGTGTTTTGACTGTTTTTGAAATGCAATGAAAAGCAGCCAAAAGCAAAGGAAATGTGCATATGTTTAACCCCATGTTTTACCCTTAATTTTGCTTTCGGTAGTAATTTTGAAAGAAAAAAATATGGCAACATCGGTAAAAATAGTCTTCAGAAAGGAGAAAATGAACAATAAAGGAGAGGCTCCGTTGTATCTCCGAATCATCAAAAATCGTCAACCCAAGTATATCGCATTGGGTATAACTGTCCATAAAGATAATTGGGACGAGGAAAATAAACGTGTTAAAAAGGGCATGAAAAACTCCCAACGCATTAATAATACCATTACCAATAAATTAGCCGAAGCTGAAAATCAAGCCTTAGAACTAGAAAATAATTCAAAAAACATCTCGTCGGCCTCAATCAAAGAAAATATTATGGGTAAAGAATCACCTAGTTTTTTTGATTACTGTAAACTTTATTTTATGGATATAAAAGGTAAAGTAACGGGTTCAACATTTGATAAAGCAGAAGGAGTTATTGGGAAAGTGAAAAAATATATGAAAGGCAAGGATTTAAACTTTGAAAATCTTAATACACGTTGGTTAAAAGAGTACGAACATTATATGAGAAATGAAAAGGGTAATTGCACAAATACTGTTTATGCCAATATGAAAATAATTCGTAGAATTATAAACGAGGCTGTTAAAGACAGAGTAATCAAGTATGATGAAAATCCATTTTTATGGTATAAGTATAAATGGGAAAATGTAGAGAAAAATTTCCTAGTTGAATCAGAAATTGAAGCAATCGAAAATCTTAATCTAGCAAATAGCCACAAAAGGATTTTCGATACTCGTAATGCATACATTTTATCATCGTATGCAGGCGGCTTGAGAATTTCTGATGTTTGTAAATTAAAATGGATTCATTTTGATGGAGAGCGAATTTTTCTTTATACTAAAAAATGTAAAGGTGTTCCTGTTTCAATCAAGTTGCCTCAAAAAGTAATTGATCTATTAATGATATATCATCATGAAAATGTAAATCCTAATGATTTTATTTTCCCATTTTTAAATAATGATATTGACTATTCCGACGAAGATTTCTTAACTAAAGCAATAGCTTCACAAGATTCAATGTGTAACTCAGCATTAAAAATAATTGCTAAAAAAGCTGAAATAACAAAACATTTAACTTTTCATACTTCCCGCCATACTTGGGCAACAAGAGCCTTGAAAAAAGGTATGCGAATTGAATATGTTTCTAAATTAATGGGACACGGGAACATTAAAACTACGCAAGGTTATGCGAAAATAGTAAACGAGGAACTAGATAAGGCAATGGATGTATTCTCTGACCCAAAAGAAATATATACTCTAAAATTTGCCTAATAAATTTCAACTAAAAATAACGCATTAAATTGCTACAAATTATAGCAATTTAATGCTATATTTATAAACATTATCTTTTTTATGCACTCAATTTATTTTAAATTCGTTATACGAATTAGTAAAGAATTTTGAGATGTACACATTAGTTAATACCTCGCCATTTATCGAACATCCGATTGTAGATGTAGCAAATTATGATGCCCATAAATTTGATATTGTTGTCTTTGAAGATAACCAACCGTCTAATTTTTTGAATGGTGGGAAATTTAATAAAGAAGTCTATTGCAAATGCTTATTACACAAGCTATTTTCATTGTCAAAATCAGACATAAACCCATTTATTCAATACCAATGCGATAAAATGAACGAGCCTATTGTATGGCTTAATAAAATAGAAAAACTAATCGACTTAAATCAAGATTTATTTATCACAAAACAACAAGCAAAAAGTTTTGAAAAGGCATTAATAGCAATTGATATTATAAGGCACGATTACGAACACAAAGAGCATTTGCCAGACAACAAATTTGATATTAAGAAAGTAAAAGCAAAGCTAAAAGAGTATCCTATATTTGAGGATAAGCTATCTTTTTTGTGTGAAGTAGAAACAGAATATAAACAGTTACGTCCAGTAATTCACAATGCTGGCTTAGTGCCGTTCGATGAACAAATTAGTTTAGAAATTGATAAACTAAATAAGCAAGAGGCGTTAAAAGAAAAGTCAAAGTTGAAAGCAGTTAATGCTTCAACTGCAAAGACTAATTCAATACCTCAAATTCAGATTACTTGTAATTTAAATTATTTTGTAGATATATTTTATCAACTATCGCAAGAAAAGCACGCTATATCAGCCTCTTTAAAAGAAATCGCAGAATACATTTCTCATGGCTTAATAGATAAAGAGGGTAATCCAGTATCTCCCGATTCCGTTTATTCAATGTTAAAACCATCTAATTTTGAAAAGAGACCTAAAGGTCCTTCTAAGTTTAAGTTGGAATAACTTCACTGATTTACACAAACTTAAGTACTAAATAGTGACTAGTCACCTTTCGGTCACCAAGTCACTTTTCCACTCTGCTCAAATTTGCCCCATAATCTTAAAAACAAAAAAGAAAATGGAAGCAAAACGAATTTGCTATGCCTACCTCGAGGATCAAGTATACAAAGGGCATAGCAATGAGATTCGCTTTCACAACTAAAAAAACAATTAAAATCATGGAAGCAATTATCTTATCTAAAGAGCAGTTCAATACTTTGACTGGCTCAATTGAAGAAATCAAAACAAAAATCGACAGCCAAAGCAAAAAACCTCAAGAGGTTTTTGTCGATAATCAGGAATTTTTATTGCTAATGAAAATTTCTAAACG
>CALMMX010000375.1 GCA_937868545.1 uncultured Bacteroidota bacterium | reverse complement strand
CTAAACATTTTTTACTATTTGTAAATTTATTTTTCATAAGATTAGGTTTAAATTTTGTTCTAACTTATAAATTCGAATTCGAAATAAATAAGACTTTTGAATTCTTTGAAAACAAAAAACTTACTATTCCCTTGCTAATATTGAGTTTTAAATAGAATAAACTATTACAAAGCACTAATTATATTAAGTAATAAAATTCTAAAATTTCACAATTTAATTATGTAAAGTTAAATCAATTGGATTCAATACAACAGCATCAGCAGATAATGCAAATTATTCCTAAAATAGATTAACAAAAATCCTAGTTTCTATAATACTATAATTACATTGTATTTTTTTGCATCTTTTAAGTATTTAATAATATAAAATTTTAATTTCTTAGTACTATATTTATTCTACCACTTACTATTTGAAAAAACATTAAAACAACCACTATGTAAATTCATTTCCTGTAAATCTTTCACAAAAAATTTTCTTTGCAAATCATTACAAATTTAGCAGTCTTAAATATTACGAGGATGTTTTTCAGAGTTAAAATTTGCTTGATCTATTTAACTTGTTTATAAACAATAAAAAAATCTAGCCATTACAAAACTAAATTGATTCCAATTCATCAAACTCTATTTAGGCTTTTAAGAATAGGAAAATAATGATTTAAAAACAAACTTAATACGAAGTAACTTCTAATATTTCTCATCTTAAAATATTTTTACAATAATTTACTTTACATCATAAATTCTAATAGAATTTATGTCTATCAATGATTTTGTATGATTTGGGAAAAAAGAAATATTTTAATGACACTTTGAAAAATATTAAGATTTGTTATAATACATCAACAAGCTGCGCCTGAATAAAGCCCAAATACAACTTTATAAATATCAAAACAAACTGAATTTTTAATATAACAACAAATGACTGCTGCATTAGAAAGGGTTTAATAAGTAAAAGTGTTCTTTGTTCTAGCAATTGCAGGACCCCAAGTAGTTTCATCTGTTGAGCATTTTGTTGCAGAACCAATAGTATTTTAAATAAATGTTTTTATTCAATCACATTTACTATTATTAAGTGTTACCCAATTTTCAGAACTGTTACATTCACCCATGATTCCATCTTTACTGCATGTTAGATGTTTAAATTATATCTAAGCATATCATTAAAACTACCACGCTATATTGTAATATAATTTGTAAATAAGACATCAAAATTTCTGATTAAATCATTTTCAGTAGTCGTATAATTACTTACAACATTTACTAAGTCATATTAAGTAGTATTGAAAACATTTCACATTTCGGTTATATAACTCAACATTACATAGTATATTAAGTGTTAAATGAACAAAAAATCACTCTTTTACAAATCGTAATGTTTTACTAATGCTGTTTTTTGCAACAACTTCAATAAAATAATTGCCAGCTGCCAATGATTCGATGTTTACATTTGTTGAATTAAATTGCTTCATTAATTCTCTTCCTAATAAATCTTTTATTACAATTTCTTTTAAATCATCTTTAATAATCCCTAAAATATTTATTTCAGATTTTGCAGGATTTGGGAACAATGAAATATTTGAAACGATACTTTGGAAATTATTTACATCTGTAGTAATACATGGAGTACCTGATCCAATGTAACATCCCCAAACAACTTTTGAAACATCTGTACAACCAGTAGGTCTAATCCAAAAACTAACACATGCAGTGGTACTTGGAGCAGAATAAGTAAAGGTATTTGTTGTTCCTGCAATTGCAGAATGCCAAGTTGTTCCATCACTTGAAAACTCAGTAGGCCCGCCTGTAGAATTAATTGTGTAAGTAGTTATACCAGCACAAGTTTTAATAGTTGGAGTGCCCCATCCAACAACACTAGTGCATGCACTACTTGAGCAACCACCCATATCAAATTCACATAAATATACTTCACGACCAGTTAAATTTATAGCTTGCGACCAAGAGTAACCAGAACCAGTAAATGATACTGTAATTGTTGTAACAGCACTTGGTGTGCTTACAGGGCAAGCAGGATTATGAGCAGCAATTAATATTTTACATCCATTTCTAACTCCTCTCCAAACTGGTTGGCGGTATGTTGTAAAAGCATCAGAAGGTTTTACTAATTCATAAGCTCCTCCACCGTCAGTCCAAATGTGGTTATATTGCGAAAGCCTCCATAATGCATTAACCATATGTTCGTATGGATCTTCTGTTTGAACTGGATGTGAAGGTCCATTTTCAGTACTTAAAGAGGCATCAGTATAACCAGTACCATTTTTAAAACGAGGTGCTAAAGAACTACAATAAGATGTCATACCCATTGCTCCTATAAATGGCGCACTACAATTAGAAAAATCAGTTAAATTTTCGCCCCAAAACCATAATCCATCTGCTCCAGCCATTAAAGGAAAAATTACTTGTGCTTCAGCCATGTACTTAGGAATTGGCTCTTTATAAAAGCCATCAAAAGACTCAAACTTATTCCATAAACAGGGAATAATTGGAGCATTACCGTATAAAGTTCTATGTGCTTCAATTTGCATTAATTGATACGTTACATAAGCATCTCCTTCAACTCCTTGCCAAGGATTAGTACTTTCAGGATTTTTGAAATAATATGGAGCTGGGTTTGCTGTATTAATTGATAAAGCCCAATTATTTTGTGGATTTGGATCAGAATTAAAATATAAAGTATTCGAATTCAAATTTGTTAAAGCAGCTGACCAATTTGGATAAATACCATCCATCCACCAATTAGCATATCCTCTATTTGACCAAGCCCATAATGAACGATAAGTATTAGGTCTCATATTATTTTTTACAACATTAAAAAACTCACCAATTATACGTCTTACTTGAAGTTTATATTCCCAAGCAAAGGTTGATGCAGAAGAAGATGGCATACCAACCAAAGTTGAAGGCAAATGCGGACTAGAATGAAAGGCTGTCCAAATATCGATATCACTAGAATATATACTGGTTACACCCCATGGTTCCCAATCTAAAACAAAATATTGACTTCTTAAATCATAATGACTAGGAACTTCTGAAGCAATATTAGATATATTAACACTCCAAGCATCACCTGTACTTTCAAATGTGCTCATACAAGGAGTTCCACCAAAACCCCCATAAACAATTGACGCGTAATTTACAGCAGCTCCTCCTACAGATAATGAATCAGTAACAAATGAAGGCATACCTACATTTCCATTAATCATTGAAAAACCATGTTTTAATGCATTTCTATTAGTATTGGCAGGATTTGGAATTATTGGCGCTTGAGTAGGCATTTCCCCTGGCTTATCAAAAATAATTTTAAAATTATTAGGTAAATGAAATTCAGGCCATTTAGAAAATGAAAAAGTTGACTCATTTGGAGTGTTAAAAGTCATTCCAGATGGCCTATCGGGACAAGATGATTGTGAAACCATTTTGTTTGAAAAAGAAATACCTGCTAATAATGCAACAGCTAAACATTTTTTACTATTTGTAAATTTATTTTTCATAAGATTAGGTTTAAATTTCAATCTAATTTATTTATTACAAAACCAAATCTATACTAATCAATAATAGTTAATCTCAAAATAAACGTCTCAACTATTGCTATTATTGACATACAACAACAATATAAAAATTTAACATGCTAATTATATTAAGCAATAGTTAGAGTGTAACATTAAATAAATTACCACTTTTATAAAAAAACATAATTTTGAAGTAAATAAACTACATACAATGATGACGAAAAATGAAGTTCTTATAAAATCGAAAAAAACTATTGAAAGAAGAAAAGGATTAATAAATATACTAAAAACTAAACCTGAAAACATAAATACAGATTCACTAAAAATTCTTTTTGAAATAGAATTAGAAATTCATAAAAAGCATCCTTCAGAAAACCTAGATTTATTAATTGATATTTTTGATTTATATAAAATCAAAGAATCTGCTACTTTGCTCGAAAAAATTATTGAATTAAATTATGTTCATGATTTAGTTACATTCAAAGCAACAAAATTATTTATAAGATTAACATCTAAAAAATCATCTGATTTTAAACACATATTTAAATATTTTAATTTTGGTTATTATAGTGTAAAGAAAGGACTTATTCACGCTATAATTGAAAGCGAAATGACACCAAATAAAAAAGACTTAACCAAATTTTTAAATGAATGTATGGATTTAAATAAATATCATAAAGATGAATATTTTTGCAATCCTGATCTAAGAACGAAAGTAGCCATTTGCTGCAACTTATGGGATCCTGAAATCACAAAAAACTTTTTTCTATACTGTATTAAAACAGGAAATAAAGACCTTAAAGAGATTGCTGAAAATACTATGAATAAAAATATTGAAGGTGAATTAAAAATTATAGATGAGTTGTATTTAAAGCTCAGTTCAGCTGATTATATTCAATACTTTGAATTTACATTAAAGAATAAACAAACAATTTTATGCATGCAAGTTCCTTCAAGTAAAAAAATCACAAAAAAAGAAATACCATACTCAATTTCATTTTTTAATACCACAAAATTTGATTTTTACAAATTAACTCAATATCAAATTGAGAATTTAACTACAATATATCTTGAAAATAAAAATGATTTATCGAAATTCAAAATTTCAAGAGAAGAAGCAATCCAATTAGCAATAAAACAATATGAAAATCAGTGTAAAAAATAAAATCTATTTGAACAATTATTAAAATATTTTAACTATTTAATTTAATTCCAACGATTGTTATATCATCTGTTTGTGGTAAATCCTGCATTGAACTATTTAATTGCGTATTTAACATTTGCTTTTGCAAAGTAAATTTTTCATTAGAATTGGAAACAATTTTATCTGTAAAATCATTAAATGACAAACGACGCATATCTTTCAATTTTTGGTCTTTATATCCATCTGAATATAAATATATTTTTTTAAGATTACTTCCAATATTTTTACACTCATATTTAAAATTAGTGTCATCTCCTAATGATTTGTAATCACCTTTAAATACTGTAAAATTATTTTCATTATCAATTCCTATAAAAGATCCACCCGCAGAAGCAAAATCAATTTGCCTTGTTATAACATTAATTCTTATTAAAACTATGTCCATTCCATCAGAAATATCATACTCACTATTATTGTTTTTATTTGAAAATAAAACGTTTAAATGATTAAGAATAGTTGCACTATTTGCATCAGGATTATCTTCTACAACCTGGTTTAAAATTGTAATACCAGAAATAGTTAATAACGCAGCAGGAATACCATGACCTGTGCAATCTGCAACAGAAACAAAAATATAATTATCATTTTCGCACAACCAATAAAAATCACCACTAACAACTGATTTTGGTCTAAACAAAATAAAACTGTCCTCAAAACATTTAGAAAAAGAACTTTCTTCTGGCAAATAATTACGCTGAATTTTTTCAGCATACTTAATACTACTCATAATCAAATCATTTTTACTGCTAAGTTCAAAATGCAAACTTTCAATTTTTTCTTTCTCAGCCACAATTTGATTTGTTTTTAAATCAACTTGATTTTTTAAAAATGTATTAAATTTTTTAAGCTTAATTTGCTTATACCTTATTATCAAGTAAATACTCATAGTTAACAAGAATATAAACAAAGATAAAAACCAAAATTTTAAATAAAATGGTTTATCAATAGTAAACTTTAATATTGCAGGTTTAGTCCAAAAAACTTCATCATTTGACGCTTTAACCTGAAATTCATATACACCATAAGGTAAAGAAGAAAAAAGAATGAAATTTTGACTTAAACTATTTGACCATTTTTTTTCAAATGGTAACAATCGATACTTAAACGAAACATTTTCTTGTTTTTGATAATCGATGGCTTCAAACTTAATCTTTAAATCTTTAAATGTATTATCTAAGAAAATATTTTCCTTATCTTTCAATTCATTGTCAACAGTAACAGATAAAATATTAATATTAAAATTGCTATCATACTTATTTGAAACTAATTTAGAGTCAAATTTTACAATTCCATTTTTAGTATATATATAAAATACGTCATCTCCATCTTCATAAATAACCTCACGATTCACAAAATCAAAGTCACACAAATCTCTCTTTCTTAACTTGTATATATTAGATTGATTTATACTATTTAAATTATTTGGTAAAACATACACATGAAATTTTCCAATAAAAATCATATTTGTTTTACTAATACCATAACTGGCAATTATTTCATTATCAAAATACTTTGAAAGATTTTTAACTTTATTTTCATTTTTAAATTTTGCATAAATGGAACTTTCAGAGCTATACCAATAATTTTTATTCTTATCAATTAAAGTAAAATAAAATGACAAACTATCTCCCCCAAAATAATCTTTATCAATCCTAACTTCTTTAGAATTAATAAATGTATTTACACCTTTACCAGTAGAAAATATAAACTTATTATTATCAAATTGAAAAACACTGTTTACTGGTGATACATACTTTTCATTTAATAATAAATTTATGTTTTGTAAACTAACAAAATTCAAATCCCTATCAAACTTATATATACGATTTGGTGCAAATGCAACTAATGTGTCGTCTACTATTTTTAAATCAATAATTTTTTTACCAATATTATTTTTTTTTGAAACTGCATTAGTTTGAAATGAATTTAAGTTTGTTATTTTATTATTATGATATAAATATATTCCCGAATTGCTAGTACCTAATAATAAATTATCATTAAAAACAGTACAACAACTAAAATCAATTTCTTGCTGACCATTTTCTATTTTATAAAACAAAGAAATTGAATCATTTGGATGAACCTGGTATATTGATTTTGTTGAAAGAAATAATTTAATTTTTCTATACTCACTTTCATCACATACGTCGTATATGGGCATTAAGGTAGAATATGAAAATTTTGGAATAATAAATAATCCTTCAAATTCATTTGAACCCAAAAATAAATTTGAAAAATTATCCAAATAAAAACATTTTACTTTTAGTTTAGAATTTATACTAACAACTTTCTTATCAATTAAACTATACTTCAATAAACCTAAATTACCAGCAATAAAAACATCATTATCAATTATCTTAAGCGCATAAGTTTCACCTAATTGAATTTTATCTACAATTTCAAAATGGTTTTCTTGCAAATTAAATTTACAAACCAACATTCCTTTTTCAGATGAAAAATAAAACAAAGAGTCCTTTATTTCAACATCTGTGAACCTATTTGTATAATTGTATTTATTTCTATAGTTAAACTGGTTTAAGACCAATTCATTTTTATCATTAAATACAGATATCCCTTCATGCCTAGTTGCAATTACAAAATAGTTACCGAATTTCACAATTTTATTAATTCCAAACTCCATTCTTAATTTTTCATTTAAAAAATCAAGCTTGTTTTTTGAGAAAAAATAAATTCCTTTTGTAGTAGTTATATAAAATTCAGTGCTATTTTTTTGAAAAATTTGAGTAACATCATCTAAAAAATCAATATGAAAATACTCTTTAAAAGAATACACTTTATTCTTATCAATTATTGTAATTCCGCCTTGTCCACCAGCCCAAATTCTATTTTGCGAATCAATAAAAACAGTTCTTAAATTCTTATGATTTACATTCTTATATTGAATATATTCAAATCCATTATATTCAAATAAATAATCTCCATAAGTTGAGATCCATAAATGTTTTTTATCATCTTGGGTAATACAAGTAACTCTACACGACTTAAATTCATCTTTATCAAGAACCTTTTTTTTTTTATTTATATTAAAACTTTGGGGAAATAAAAAATGACTTATGAATAAAAAAAATATTAAAAATCTTATTGAAAACTGCATTGATTTATAGCTAATTAAACAATTAAATATGATAATTAAATAACTAAATCTACAGAAAATTAATTGAATTTATACTAATTTGAAAATTGCAAGCTAAAAAATGACTCCTTTTTAAAATTTCCAAATAAATATTCAATGTTCACATCATCATTTGATGCCCTCCAAATGACTTTTATTAATATTGTTTTCTTA
>CALMMX010000374.1 GCA_937868545.1 uncultured Bacteroidota bacterium | reverse complement strand
CTATACATGCTGAACACCCAGATACCTTAGTTATTATACAAGCTAAGAGTAAGGTTGTAAAAGTATTAAATGCCATTAAGGCATCGGTAGAATTGGAGTGTAATAATAATGATGTAATTGCGGCTAGTTGTGGCTTAGAGTTAAAACAAAATGTAACAATTAAGCCCAAAGTATTTACTGCGGTACAGGGTACTTTAAGTGGTACTGTTAATTTAACATCGCCCTACGCTGGTAGCCATGCAGCTTATGTTTGGGAAATGAGCTCTGACCCCATCTCAACTTGGTCCTTGCTTAAAATTACCAATAATACGAGCTGTACTATTTCAGATTTAGTAGTTGGTAATAAATATTGGTTTAGGGTTAAGGCAATAGTATATGATGCGGAACAACCTTATACCGCACCACATATGGTTCACGTGGTGTAAAAAGTAACTGATGTTCTTAATTATTTAAAATAAAAAAGCGGCTTTCAAATATTTGAAAGCCGCTTTTTATATGATTGATTTTTTTAAATTATTTCTTTAAAGCATCACGTATTTCAGTTAATAAAACATCAGTACTTGATGGACCAGCAGGTTCTGGAGCTGGTTCAGCTTTTTTCATTTTGTTCATTGCTTTAATAATCATAAACATTACAAATGCAACAACTAAGAAGTCAATAGCAGCCGTAATAAATGCACCCCATTGTACTGCAACTTCATTAACTGCTGGAGTAATAACAGCTCCTGCGGCGTCTTTTACTTCTGCAATACCTTCTTTAATAACAAATTTTTTCTTTGTTAAATCAATTCCACCCATTAGTATACCAACTAATGGAGAAAACATTTTTTCTACAAATGCACTTACTACTTTACCAAATGCAGCACCCATTACAAATGCAATTGCTGTGTCTACTAAATTCCCTTTAAGGGCAAATTCTTTGAATTCTTTAATCATTCCCATGTTTAACTGTTTTTTTTATTTGTTATTTATTTTTTTTGAACGCACTCTTTTTGCATTAATTATACCAAACTATTAATTATTATCTAAAACTTTAAATAATTCGTCTAATTTTGGTGTTAAGATAATTTCTGTTCTTCTGTTTTTCTTTCTAGCATCAGCAGTTTTGCTTCCATCAATAGGAAAAAACTCACCTCTACCTGCTGATGTAATACGTTTTGGATCTGTAGTTGAATTTTGTAATAAAATTTTAGTTACAGAAGTTGCACGTATAACACTTAAATCCCAGTTATCTTTAATTTCACCAGTCCCTTTCATTGGCACATCATCTGTATGGCCTTCTACTAAAATGTTGATATCAGGATTTTGTTCTAATACTTTTGCTACATTTTTTAATGCTTCAATACCTTTTGGTTCAACAGCAGTTTTTCCGCTAGCAAATAATAAAGATTCATCCATACTCACATAAACTTTTCCGTTTTTTTGTGTGATAGTTAAACCTTTATTTTCAAAGTTAAATAAAGCATCTTGTAATTTCTTTTTTAAATCAGCAGTTGCTTGGTCTTTCTTTTTTAAGATAGCTTCTAATTCATTTACACGCGCTTCACGTAATTTTAATTGAGCAGATAAGGCATCTAAATCTTGTTGTTGTTTATTTAAACGAGCTTCTAAAGCTTTTAACTCATCTTCCTTACGCAATAGTTGTTCTTGAGTTAACTGTAATTGACCGCTTAATTTAGCATTGTCTTTTTCAGAACCTAACAACATTTTATTGTATTTATCTAATAATTGGTCGTTTACTAAATTTAATTTATCGTATTTATTTTGCAATAAACGTAAGTTAGTTGCCATGATAGAAGTATCACGTTGTAAACCACCTAATTCCTTTGCATTTTTTGCTAAGGTTTCGTTAGCAGTTGCTAATTTACTTTCAGAATCTTGACTTGCTTTTTTTGCTAATGCCGATTCGGTTTCACAAGCAGTTAGTTTGTTTTTTGTTTCTTCCATTAAACGTTGAGGAACGCATGAAACTATTAATAAACTAAATAAACAAACTGGATAAATTATTTTTTTCATTTTTTGTAAAATTATTTACGCAAAAATAAAGTAATTTATTGTTAAATAGAGGTTTAGCAATAAATTTATTAACACAACAGGCTGTGAAAAATCTACTATTTAACAGTTAAAGCTTTTAATAGCCTATTGGTAATAGTTTCGGCAACCAATGAAAAGTAAGAATTAATAATTTTACTTGGATTATTAACATTTGAAGGCATATTTACTTCTGCTATTCCCGAATTGATTTCTTTTGCATCGTAAGTGTAAATTGTATAATGAACAATTATTTTGCGAGATGAAGATGAACTAAAATCGCCGGGAATACTATTAACGGCTTTAATATCTAATTCATTTATAAATAAATATAAGTTGGTTTTGTATTTACCTGTTAAATAGGGAACAAGTGTTGCATTTTTTAATTTGGCATTCATAAATCGCGAATCATTTGATGATTCAACAATTAATTGGCCTTTATCTATTGTTTTTTCTGCCTTTTCGTTTGATGGTGCTTTGTAATTTTCTTGATTAGGTGTTTTTTGGTATTGATAAGCTAAATACTGGTATATGTTTTCTAAATCTTTTTTTGTTTTTGTGGTGTCATCAATCATGTCAACCACATTCATTTTAGCCTTTAATTTTTTATACAATTGCTCATTTAAGCCATCTCTCATTGTGGCTTTAATTTGTTTGGCAGTAAGTTTAGAATCATTATTAATGCTTGCATCAATTTCGCTTAAATACATTTTGTTTTCAAAAGGTATAAGCATTATTTTATTTTTTGTTGCAATTTCTTTTCCTGCATTGCCACTATTAGCTGTATTTATGGTTTTATCTTGAGCATTTAAATTAATGCATAAGACACAAGTTAAAAAACAAAAGATTGTTGCTATTTTAATTTTAAAATTTCTCATCATCATTTGCCTTGTATAACTATAAAATCTAGTAAACGTTACTTAAAAAATTTAAATACATCATTTAAATTTGCATATAACATTAAGAACAATAATAAGGCCATACCTACGTATTGGGCATAAGTTAATACCTTTACACTTGGAGAGCGACGTGTAATCATCTCGTATAATGTAAATACAACATGTCCTCCATCTAAAGCTGGAATTGGCAATAAATTCATAAATGCTAATACTATAGATAAGAAAGCTGTCTGATTCCAGAAATCCTCCCAAATCCATTGGTTACCAAACATTTTACTCATTGAGCCAAAACCACCAATATGTTTATATGCACCAGTTTCTGGGCTAAACATAAGTTTAAATTGTTTTACGTATTTATCTAATTTTTCAAATGTTAGTGCTACTCCAGCAGGGAATGATTCAAAGAAGCCAAATGTTTTGGTTTCAATTTTAAGCACACCTTCTTTTTGTAAGTTCTCAAAATCACCACCGCCTGTTGATGCTTCAATACGTCCTTTATCATTTACTTTTACAGGGAATGCTAATTTTTCTGCACCTCTTAATATGTTAAGTGTAACTGTTTTATTAGCCTGTAGTTTTAAATTTGTTACTAATTCATCTCTGTATTTAAAATGTATACTATCGTTGATTCCAACAATTCTATCGTATTTTTTTAAGGGAACGCTTTTGTTAACCGATTCGCTAGAAAACTCTAAGAACATAGATGGTTGGCGAGGCATACCAAATCCGAATTTTTCAGTTTTAGCAATTTGATCTAAGAAATTTTTTGGAAGTGTTAATTCAACTTTTTTTCCATCTCTTTCTAATTGTACCGTTTTTCCAACTAAAATATTGAAACGTAAATCATCTAAATATGTTAAAGGTTCATTATCAACAGAGATGATTTTGTCGCCAGTTCTAAAACCAACAGCCATACCTAAAGAATCAGAACATTCAATGCCATTTTTTAAACTGCTCATTGGTATTTTTTCTTCGCCCCAAGTAAATAATATCATAGCATAAATTATAAATGCTAATAAAATATTTACAATAATCCCACCAAGCATTACAATTAATCGTTGCCAAGCTGGATGCGCTCTAAACTCCCATGGTTCAGCCGGTTTTTTTAAAGCTTCAGTATCAAGGCTTTCATCAATCATACCTGCAATTTGCACATAACCACCCATTGGAAACCAGCCAATACCATATTCTGTATCGCCTACTTTCTTTTTAAATATTGCAAAATTTAATACTCCTGGCAATGGAAATAAGAAGTCAAAAAACATGTAAAATTTATCAACGCGTATTTTAAACATACGTGCTGTAATAAAGTGTCCGAATTCGTGTAATAAAATGAGTAATCCTAAGCTTGTAATAAATTGGGCAATTCTTATAAATAATTCCATTATGTGTTTTTTATTTCTTAATTAATTCGGTTGTTAATATTCTTGTTTCTTTGTCGCATTGCATATAATCATCAATGTTTGGCGTTTTAATAAATGGCATTTTTTCAATTGCTTTGGCAATCACATCGCTCATTTGTAAAAATCCTATTTTATCTTCTAAAAATGCTTGCACTGCAATTTCGTTAGCTGCATTTAAAACACACGGTGTGTTACCTCCCTTTTCCATAGCTTTAAATGCAAGTGCTAAGTTACTAAAGGTTTCTGTATCTGCCTTCTCAAAAGTGAGTTGTGGATAGTTAAAAAAATCAAAACGAGGGAAATTAGTTTTAATACGTTGCGGATAAGTAAAGGCGTATTGAATTGGTAATTTCATATCTGGTAAGCCCATTTGAGCCTTCATACTTCCATCAGTAAACTGAACTAAGCTGTGAACAATACTTTGTGGATGTACAATTACATCTATTTGTTCAGGTTTAAGATTAAATAACCATTTAGCTTCAATTACTTCAAGCCCCTTATTCATAAGACTTGCCGAATCGATTGTGATTTTTGCACCCATTACCCAATTAGGATGTTTGAGTGCTTGTTCTTTTTTTACTGAGGCTAAAAAAGCTTTATCTTTTCCTCTAAATGGTCCACCACTCGCCGTTAAATAAATTTTTTCAATTTGATTATCAAATTCACCCACTAAGCATTGGAAAATAGCCGAGTGTTCAGAATCTACTGGGTAAATATTTACCCCATTGTTGTAAGCTAATTTAGTGACAATATCACCAGCAACCACTAAAGTTTCTTTATTTGCTAAAGCAATGGTTTTATTGTGTTTTATGGCATTTATAGTAGATGATAAGCCAGCATATCCAACAATTGAGGCTAAAACCACATCAATGGTTTCCATTTCTACAATTTGTTCAATTGATTTTTGTCCTGCAAACACTTTAACATCATGACTAAATAAAGCATCTTTAACTTGTTGGTATTTGCTTTCATCACCAATAACCACAGCATTTGGTTTAAATTCTATGGCTTGTTTAATTAGTAAATCAGCATTAGAATGTGCAACTAATACTTCCGCTTCAAATTGATTTGGATTATCTCTAATAACTTCTAAAGATTGAGTTCCAATACTACCAGTGCTACCCATTACAGCAATGCGTTTAGGAGTATTTTCTGTATGTGGGTCTTGTGTCATAAAAAGGCTTGTAAAAGTGCAAAAAAATATGGGATTTATGAAATATATATTCTACTCATCTTCTTTACCAGCTAAAACCACAACAATTTCGCCTTTTACAGTTTTTGCCGAAAAATGAGTTATTAATTCGCTTACAGTTCCTCTTGCATTTTCTTCGTAAAGCTTTGATAATTCCCTTGAAACAGAAACTTGTCTATCGGGTGATAAATATTCTTTAAATTCTTCTAAAAGTTTTACTAATCTATAAGGAGATTCATAAAAAATCATAGTACGTTTTTCATCTTTCAATGAAAGTAATTTGGTATGCCTACCTTTTTTTTGTGGCAAGAAACCATAAAATACAAATGTATCGCAGGGTAAACCGCTATTTACAAGAGCTGGCACAAATGCCGTTGCTCCTGGTAATGTTTCAACCTGTATACCATTTTTTATGCATTCTCGTACTAATAGAAAACCAGGGTCCGATATGGCTGGGGTTCCAGCATCAGAAACCAATGCTACAGATTTATTTGAAGAAATTAATTCAACAATATGTTGCACCGTTTCGTGTTCGTTATGCGCATGGTATGAGCGCAGAGGCTTTTCAATTTTAAAATGGCGCAATAAGTGAATAGAATTACGAGTGTCTTCAGCTAAAATTAAATCAACAGAATTGAGCACAGTAATTGCTCTGTAGGTCATGTCTTCTAGGTTTCCAATGGGAGTAGGAACGATGTATAGTTTTGGTGTCATTTCTAAGTCAAATATAATAGTTTATTTTTTTACCATAAAAGGCATAATGGTTCATATAATTTCTAAGATTCTTTTGTGTTCTTTTATGACTTATATGTTTCTATTATTCATTTAAATTTATTTTTTCATCACCTTTTTGATATGGTAAATAAGTGAATATGAATTGAAACATTTCTTCAGTAGTCTTCATGCTTTTAACCCCATCGCCTTGGCTAACAAGTTGTGGCGGTTTATTAGGGTTATTGGGATTTTTAATTGTATTATCAAATGTACCAATTACTTTTATAGTTGTGCCTTTGGTTATTATTACTGGGTGTGGAAAAGTGTAATAATATTGCCATAAAAAATTCCAGTTCGGAATTTTAATTAATGGAATTGTATCTCCATTTGGCTTAATTGCAAAAGCCCAAAAAGTTTTGCCTAATAAATGCATATGAGGATTAATGGAAAGCAAAGATATATCAGATTCTAATGTTGCAGTAGTTGTAAAGGATTGAATTTTATTTGGCAATAAAATTAATTCGGGTTCAATTTTAGAAATGCCAAATGTGCCCATTTGAGTTTCAAATATAGGGCGTTTTGGTTTAGCACAGTAAAATACATTAATGTATGAGCTATCTAAAACATCTTTACTAGTGGGGCCAAAATGTATGCTTTTTAAAAACACACTTGATGTTTTATTTACTTTGTATCCTCCAATGCCAACTGGATAAGTTGGTGGAATGTATCCGGGTAAATAATAAACGGTATTAGGAGTGAGAGTAGGGAAGGAGCCATCATCATTTAAAATATTCATTTTTTGATAAAGCTCTTTGTAATCTTTATATTCATCAATTGCAAAAATTAATCCGCCCACTATGTTGTTTTTACTCGATGGTGCGTAGTTAATTAAATGGCCATTTACATGATGCGCTAATTTTCTATGAGCAGGTACAAATTCAAAGTAGCGAACAAAAGTATCTTTATTAAGTTGCATGGGGAACTTTACAATGTAGAAATGATCAATTCCATTTCCTTTTAATGGAATGGCATCTTTAAGTTTTAAAACAGTATCAGGTTTGCCAAAATAAGAACCTGCATAAAAGGTTGGAGCGCTTGGTATTTTTGATTCATCACCTATAGGTGTTTTGTTTTCAACCCATGTTTTTATGAGTTCAATTTCTTCATTTGTTAAAGTTTTTTCACCAATAAAATGGCTGTAATTAACATCTGCTGGCCAAGGTGGCATGTAGCGGGTTTGAGTTACAAATTTTATTTTATTAGCATATTTTTTCACATCATTGTAATTCATCAATTCAAATGGACCACTTTCTCCAGCACGATGGCAGGGCGTGCAATTTTTGAAAATTATGGGAGCAATTTCTGCAAATGTTGGGTTTGTGATTGTTGTTTTTAAATCAGAATTGTTAGGCGTTTCATTGCATGAATTAAAAAATAATACAGTTGAAATTAATATTGCAGTAAATAACGCATTAGTTATTTTAGAATAACTAAAAGCTAAAAACTTGTTTCTTTTATTACTCTTGCACATACACTCTTTTTACACGAGATGAAATACTAGTTAGAACTTCATAAGGAATTGTTTCCATTGCTAATGATAGTTGATTGAGTTGAATATTTGATTCGAAAATTATTACTTCATCACCTTCTTTACAATTTACATGGCTTACATTTATCATGCACATATCCATACATATATTTCCAATGGTGTAGCATTCAGTATTATTAATAATTACTTTAAATTTTCCATTTCCTAATTTTCGGCTAAATCCATCCGCATAACCAATTGGTATAGTTGCAATTTTTGTATTTTCGGTAATTACTCCATTTCTGTTATAGCCTACTGTATCACCTTTTGCTACATGTTTAATTTGCGAAATTCTGGTTTTAAGAGAACTGATATTTTGTAAGTTATTCTTTTCTATTTCATTAAATCCTACCCCGTATAATCCAATGCCAAGTCGCACCATATTGTAATGTGCCTGTTTAAAACGTGTAATAGCACCGGAATTGCAAATATGTTTAATGGCGCTATAACCTATTTCGGTTTCAATTTTTTGAGAAAGCGAATTAAATAATTTTATTTGTTGATTTGTGAATTCATCAAAATTACTTGCATCACTGGCAACTAAATGAGAAAAAATACTTTTGACTTGTAAAATAGGTTCGTGTTTAAGCAAAGAAAGTAATTCAACTAATTGTTGTTCTTCAAAACCTAAGCGATGCATGCCTGTATCTAGTTTTATATGAATAGGGTAGGGCTCGGCAATTGCTTTATTTTGTAGTGCATAAATAAACTCTTTAGCAACTTTTAATGAATAAATTTCTGGCTCTAATTTATAATCTATCATATCATCGTATGATGATTCTTCTGGACTCATTACCATAATTGGCAAATGAATTCCAGCTTTTCTTAATTCAACCCCTTCATCAGTGTAGGCTACAGCTAGGTAATTAACGTTATGATGTTGAAGTGTAAATGCAATTTCAGAACTACCAGCGCCGTAACCAGTTGCCTTTACCATGCACATAATCATGGTGTTTTTATTGACTTGCGAACGGTAAAAATTTAAATTATGAATTAATTTATTTAGGTTAATTTCTAAAATTGTATCATGACTTTTTTGCTGAAACTGTTTACTAATACTTTCAAAACCAAAGCTACGAGCACCTTTTAATAAGATTATTGAATTTTGAAATTGAAGTTGTAAATCAGTTTTTAAAGCATTTAAGAAATCATTTTTATTTGTAAAAAAATAACTATCTATTGTGAAAACTTCTTTTTGA
>CALMMX010000373.1 GCA_937868545.1 uncultured Bacteroidota bacterium | reverse complement strand
TAAGAATACTCTACACCCAACTGCAACTAAAGCTGTAATTCAAGAAATTGAAATTAAAGAAAGAAAAGGAGATGTTACTATTCCCGATTTAGTTATTTTAAAATAATAGACTTGAAATTTTTCCGCATAACTATTTTTTTGTTTTTATTCTCTTTTTTAGGGAGCTTAAATTGCTTTTCTCAAAAAGTATTTAATGATGCAGGAATGTGGAATACTTTTTCATTAAAACATAAATTAAATAAAAAGTTTGCACTGTTATTTACAGAGGAATTTAGATTAAAAGAAAATTATACACAAGTTAATTTAACATACACAGAGTTGGGTGTAGAGTATTCTTACAATAAAAGTATTAAAACATCTTTGGTTTTTAGAACAATTCAAAAGTTTCAGTATGATAACCCATTAAGTAATAGAAATAGGTTGCAATGGGATATTGGTTTAAAAAAGGGATTTGGAAAAATAGGGATTAACTATCGCCATAGATTGCAGTGCGAGGTAAAGGATTTTTTTACTAGCCCAAACGGTAATTTTGTTGAATGGTTTTCTCGTCATAAAATTGGTTTAAAATATGAAATAAATGATAAATGGTCATGTAACATTTCAGGCGAATATCGATTACAACTAAATGATCCTAGAAGTCCTGAATACAATATGGGATTCCACAGACAAAGGTATCAAGCAGGATTAAATTATAAAGTGAATAGTAAACAAGATTTCGGTATTGGTTATTTATACCAAAATGAGTTTGGAATTCAAAGATTAACAGATATTTATATATTATGCGTTGAGTACGCTATTGAATTTTAAATAATATTATTTTTTACATTTTTTTGCATGTTATTTAACTTTTTAATAAGTTTAATTTAGCCTATAAATAGTATCTTTGCGGTAATAAATTTACATTGAGTAATACCGATTTTATAACATTTTACATTAATAAGTTACGCTATTTTTTTATCGTGATTATTTGTGTTTTTCAATTTTCGAAGTCTTTGCATGCTCAATGTATTACAACCTATCCACATACCGAAACTTTTGAAACAGCGCCAACATGGACAGCTGGTGGTACAAGTTCTGATTGGGCTTGGGGAACACCCTCAAAAGCAACAATTACAGGGGCTGGAGGAGGAACCAAGTCTTGGTGTATAGCTGGTTTATCTGGAACTACTTATAATAATGCTCAACAATCATTTATAAAAAGTCCTTGTTACGATTTTAGTACATTAACTTATCCTTATGTTTCATTTAAAGTTTTTTGGGAATCAGAATGGACATACGATGGTGCTAGTTTACAGTATTCTACAAATGGTGGTGTTACGTGGACAACCGTTGGTGCGTTTGGAGATCCTGTAAATTGTATGACCCAAAATTGGTATAATAAATCTAACATAACCTATTTGGCTTGGATAACTCCAACAAATAGAAATGGATGGTGTGGTAACGCTCAACCTACCATTGGTTCTTGTTTAGGAGGAAGTGGTAGTTCGGGATGGGTTGTTGCAAAACATTGTTTAAACGGCCTTGCAGGTCAGTCCAATGTAATATTTAGATTTACGTTTGGTTCTGGTACTTCTTGTAATACATTTGATGGCTTTGCAATAGATGATTTTACAATTGCTAATGCACCTGCTAATGCACCTGCTTTTACCTATACTTGTAATAATTTCACAGCAATAAATCCATCATGCCCAACTCCATCAACATATCTTTGGAATTTTGGAGATCCAGCTTCAGGCGCAGCAAATACATCTACTTTGGCAAACCCAACACATAATTTTACTGCTGGAGGAATTTACACAGTTTCATTAACCACTAGTGGTGGTCCATGTAATCCGCCAGGTACAATTTCTCAAACTGTATCTGTATTGTCTTCATCTATTTCAGCATCTTCAAGTGTAACATGCTTTGGTGGTAGTAATGGCTCTGCTACTGTAACTCCTTCGTTTGGAAGTGGAAGCTACACATATACGTGGTTACCAACAGGAGGATTTTCTTCTTCTGCTAGTTCTTTACCAATAGGTAATTATACAGTTACTGTAAAAGATGGAAGTGGTTGTATAAAAACGAATTCAGTAATTATTACACAACCCTCTAGTTTAACTGCAATATCAGCGCAAACAAATGTGAGTTGCTTTGGAGGCAATAATGGAGCGATTACAATTTCTTTAAGTGGAGGAGTATCACCTTATACATACACTTGGATGCCAATTGCTGTTACAACTAGTTCTATAGTTTCTTTGCTAGCTGGAACGTATACATGTAATATGCAAGATGCAAATAATTGTATCTTAAATAAAATTGTAAGTTTAACACAACCTAGTGCATCTCTTTCTGTTATTGTTTCTCATACAGATGCTGCTTGTGGTTACCCAGTTGGATCTGCAATGGCAAATGTTACAGGTGGAACCACAGCGTACACTTATACATGGTTGCCATCTGGAGGAATATTAAATGCCGCAACTTCTTTAGGAGCTGGTGTTTATACTGTGGTGGTTACTGATGCAAATTTATGTCAAGTAAGTGCAATTACAACAATTACAAACTCAACTGGCCCGTTATGTGTGTTAACAGCAACAGATAATGTTTGTTATGGAGAGCCAAAGGGAATAATTAGTTCTACAGTATCTGGTGGAGTTGCACCTTATTCTTATACATGGAATCCTAGTGGTGGTCATAGTTCAATAGCTTCAAATCTTGTTGCAGGTGTATATACTGTTACAGTTTCAGATTTCAATAATTGCGCTTCAACTCAAACTATTTCTATTAAAGAGAATCCTCAAGTTATTGCAACTACATCAAATTATTCGGCTTGCCCTAACCAAAATGTTATAATTACTGGTTCTGGAAGTGGTGGAGTAGGACCATACAGTTATTATTGGAACATAGGATTTGTAAATACCCCAACAATTTCTGTACATGAATTAAACAGTTCTGTTTATTATTTAATTGTAAAAGATAGCTATAGTTGCTCTTCTTTGCCTGCAATTAGTAATTTATATATATATAAGACTTTAAAAGCAAGCTATTCTGTAAATGATTATGAAGTTTCAGAATTTGAACCAACAATTTATTTTAACGACTTATCTTCTGGTAATCCAATTACATGGAATTGGAATTTCTCTAATTTAGGAAGTTCAAATTCGCAAAATGCGATGTTTAATTTTTCTACAATCGGTACATACACAATTCAATTAAATGTTACAGACGCAAATGGCTGTATTGATAGTAGTTTGCAAGTTGTAAATGTAATTCCAGAATTCACTTTTTATGCACCAAATGCATTTACTCCTAATAATAATGGATTAAACGACGTTTTTTTACCTAAAGGAAATGGCTGGGATGTTTCAACTTATAAGTTATGGATATTTGATAGGTGGGGTAATAAAGTATTTCATACTACTGATTATCAGCAAGGTTGGGACGGAAAAGAGAAATCTGTAAATACACCAAATGATACTTATATATGGAAAGTAGAGCTTGATGATTTATTGCAAAAATCTCATGAGTTTACAGGGCAGATAGTTATAATAAAATAAAAAAAAGCATTAAAAATTATATTATTTCAACCATAAAAACTATCTTGTGAAATAAATGAAAATTAATAAAATAACATATTTTTTAACCTTTGTTGTTTTGATGTCCATTTGTATGGTATCTTTTAATTCTACATTTAAATTAATTAAGCAATCATCTATAGTAGTTGTTGATGAGGAGATAGAGGACACAGAGGTAGAAGATGATGAGTTTGAAAAAGATGATAAAATAGTATATGATAAAGTTAGTTTTTTTACAATAGATTCATATAACACGAGTATTTTATGGCAAAATTTTAATAGTGATTTATACTCTATTGAAATAAAAATTGATTCCCCTCCTCCAAAAATTTAAGTAAATAGTAAACACTTTATGAAATAAGTGTAATTAAATTATTTATTAAATTTTAATTAAAAAAAATGTTTAAAAAAAATCTATTTGCCGATTTTAAGGCAGGTTTAGTTGTGTTTTTAGTTGCACTTCCATTATGTTTAGGAATAGCAATGGCATGTAAAGTTCCATTATTTTCAGGCATTATCGCTGGTGTAATTGGTGGAATTATTGTAACCGTTTTTAGCGGTTCAAAATATAGTGTTTCTGGTCCAGCAGCTGGTTTAACGGCAATTGTTTTAACATCAATTTCTCAACTAGGAAGCTACGAAGCTTTTTTGGCTGCAGTAGTTATAGCAGGTGTATTTCAAATTATTTTAGGTGTTTTAAAAGCTGGTTCAATTGGTAATTATATTCCTAATTCTGTAATAAAAGGAATGCTTGCTGGAATTGGTATAATTTTAATAATTAAACAAATCCCACATTTGTTTGGCTATGATAAAGATCCTGAAGGTAATGAGCAATTTATTCAAATGGATGGAGAGAATTCTTTTACAGAATTAGTACATATGATAAACTTTATTACACCTGGAGCTATAATTATTGGTTTAGTGTCTTTTGCTATTCTCATTATTGCAGACAAGCCATTTTACAAAAAGGATAAAATTTTATCAAATTTGCCAGGTCCCCTTTTGGCAGTTGTATTTGGAATTCTATTAAACTTAGCTTTTAAAGGATATGCATTATTAGAAATTTCACCAGTACATCTTGTTAATTTGCCAACAATAGCATCAATTACTGATTTGCAAGCCAATTTGTTTTTTCCTGATTTCAGTTTTGTTAATAATAGTAAATTTTGGATAATTGCATTTACGCTAGCTATAGTAGCAAGTTTAGAAACATTATTGGGAATAGAAGCTGTTGATAAACTTGATCCAGATAAGAACGAATCAAATACTAACAAAGAATTATTAGCACAAGGTATCGGAAATATTGCTTGTGGTTTTATAGGTGGTTTACCTGTTACTTCAGTAATTGTTAGAAGTTCTGCAAATATTAATTCTGGTGCTAAATCAAAGTTATCTGCAATAATTCATGCTACTTTACTTTTAATAAGTGTATTGCTTTTACCTAATTTGTTGGCATTAATACCAAACTCCAGTCTTGCAGCAATTTTAATTATGACAGGTTTTAAACTAACCAAGCTAACTATTTTTAAAGAGCAATGGAAATTTGGATTTGAACAATTTTTGCCATTTATAGTAACAGTAATTGTTATGTTAGTGTCAGATTTATTAAAAGGAGTATGTGCTGGAATTATTGTTGCTATTATTTATATTATTAAAGATAATATTAAGTCTGGCTTCGAGGCAAGTGAAGATTTAATAAGCAATAAAAAATATTACTTATTAAAATTACCACAACATGTTACATTTTTTAATAAAGGATATTTAATTAATTATTTAAAAAAAGTCGAAAATAATAGTAAAGTAATTATAGATGGAAGTATTAACACAAAAATTGATAGAGATTCAAAAGATGTAGGTAGTATAGTGGGTATGTGCAATGTAAGT
>CALMMX010000372.1 GCA_937868545.1 uncultured Bacteroidota bacterium | reverse complement strand
TTGTTGTAAAACTTGTTGAAGAACCACTTACTCCACCAAGCCAAGTTGCTGTTGTTCCTACTGGACTAGTATACGAACCTGTTAATGTTACTGATGGTGCTCCACAGGTTATTGTTCTATTTGGGCCAGCACTCACACCTGTTGGTGCTGTTGTGTTAGTTGGAACCGTAATTGTTCGTGTACCTGTTGTTCCCGAACATCCTGTAATTGTATTAGTAATAGTAACAATGTAATTTCCACCAATATTAATAGTTGGACTTGCACTTGAAGCACCTGATACTATACCAGGTCCTGTCCAGTTATAAGCATACATAGTACCCGTAGGACTTGCATTTAACACTAAACTTGTTACATTACAAGTTAAACTTGTTGTTGGAGCAATTGAACTAGTTCCAATAACCGCCAATGTGTTTGTTGGAACTATAACAGTTAATGAAGTAGAGCATAAACTCAAAGTGTTAGTAACCACTACAGTATAAGTCCCCCCAGCAGAAACAGTTGTAGCAGCCGTTGTGCTTGAGCCTGTAATACTTGGCCCTAACCATAAAATAGAAATTGGAGTTGAAGTAGAAGTGATGCTTATTGGCACTAATGTATTTGTACAAGTTATTGAATTTGTAACCGATGCAGCTGTTGCAGTTGGAAACCCAGCGCTTGGAGAAACTTGCACAGTAGATGAAGAACTACAGCCATTTGCAGGATTTGTAACAACTAAAGTATAAATACCTGCAGAAGAAGCAGTAGTTGTAAAATTGGTTGAGGAACCACTTACCCCTCCGATCCAATTTGCAGTACAACCGGCTGGACTAGAATACGAACCTGTTAAAGTTACGGAAGGAGCTCCACAAGTTACAGTTTGATTAGGGCCTGCATTAACTCCATTAGGTGCAACTGTATTTTGACTAACCACAACGTTTGCAGTATTTGTACAACCAGATACTGTAACTAAAACAGAATATGTTCCTGGTTGATTTATAGTTGGAGATGATGTTGCGCCACCGCTTACTATTCCTGGTCCTGTCCATGAATAAGTTCCCCCACCAGAACCAGATAAAGTTGTATTAGTAGTAACACATGTTAATGTTCTACTTGGTCCTGCACTCACAATTGGTGTTGGATTTACTGTAATAAGCGTATTTAAATCCGTACTTGTATTACTTACACATCCAGAAGCATTTGTCCCATTAATTGTGTAGGTTGTAGTTGTAGTTGGACTAACTGTAAAACTTGTGCCTGTAATGCTTCCAGGAGTTAGTGTATAAGTTGAACCACCTGTTGGAGTAATAATGCTATTTGCTCCGCTGCAAATTGTGCTAGCACTTACAGAACCTAAGCTTATTGTAGGAGTTGGAATAACGTTTACTACAGATATACCAGGAGAACTCGTGTTAACACATCCAAGAGTGCTAACTGCCCTAATCGTATATGTTGTTGTAGTTGTTGGGCTAACAGTGAAACTGCCTGTAGAGCTTAAACCTGTTGGAAGTAGGGTAAATGAAGCAACTGGTCCAAAACCAGTTGGGGTAATTACAACACTTGAACCTAGGCATATTGTTGAACTAGATGGACTTACTGAACTAACAATAAAACTACTTTGTACAGAAATAGTTGTTGTTAAAACCTGAGATGTTAAAGTACTAGTACAACCATTTGATGCTGTTCCTGAAATAGTATAAATAGTTGTTGTTGTTGGGTTTACAATAAAACTTGTGCCAGTTAAACTGCCAGGCATTAGTGTATAGCTACTTGCACCAATTGGTGTAATAGTTGCATTTGCACCGCTACAAATTGTACTAGCACTCACTGAACCTAAACTTATTGTAGGAGTTGGATTAACAGTAATTAGGGTATTTAAATCAGTTGTTGTATTACTAACACAACCAAATGAGTTTGTTCCATTTATTGTATAAGTTGTTGTTATTAAAGGACTAACAGTAAAACTTGAACCTGTTAAGCTGCCAGGAGTTAGTGTATATGTTGAACCACCTGATGGAGTAATAACAACATTAGCTCCACTACAAATTGTACTAGCGCTAACAGAGCCTAAACTTATAGTGGCTGTTGGGTTAATAAATACTGAAAATGTTGCTGTATTTGTGCTATTGCAGCCACTTGCATTTGTCCCAACTAATGAGTAAGTAGTATTAGAAGTAGGAGTAACGGTAAACCCAGGGCCAACTAATGGACCAGGAAAAACTGTATAAGTTGTTGCCCCTAAACCTGAAGGCAAAACAAAGGAATTTCCTAAGCATAAACCTTGAGTATCAACACTAGAGTTAAATAAAACTGTTGGTGTTGGGTTTACTGTTAGTGCTAAAGTTGTACACGCTGTTGTGTTACATGTACCTTCTGCTCTAACATAATAGGTTGTAGTGCTAGATGGTGAAACAGTAATTGTTGAACCAGTGCCAACAGCTGTTGTGCCACAACCACCTGTATACCAATGCCAACTAGCGCCAGAACCTAAGCTACCGCCAACTACAGTTAATGTAGCTGTTGATCCAGAACATATTGAAGATGGGTTAGGAGAAATAGAAGTTGCTGCTGTTGAATTTCCACCAGAACTAGGTTCTTCTATCATAAGTACAGCATTTGAATTTGCAGTTGCTTTAGTTCCTTCAAAAAAGGCTGGAGCACCAGGATTAACTGTTGGTAAAATAGCGCTTGAAGTTCCAAAGGATTGAAATTGTTTATAACCGCATCCGTTTGATGATGTTGAAGTGTTTATTTTAGTACCATAATTATAATCAGTCCCTGACCCTCCATAATAAGTTGACCATTGTAATGAACCAGTTGATCCAAATTTCATTGCTACAATGTCTTGTCCACCCCCATTTGCTGCTTGGTAATATGAGCCAGCTAAATTTTGAGTTGGAAAATTTGTAGTATTAGTGTAACCAGTGGCATAAATATTACCAGCATTATCTGATGAAATCCCTGAGATATTACACCAATCATTATTTGTTCCTCCTACATATGTTGCCCAATATAAAACACCCGCAGGTGTAAATTTCATAATACCTCCATCCGAACTTCCAGGAGATGTCCATGTACCTGGTGTTTGTTTTGTGGCATAATAAAATGCACCTCCAGGATTTGCTGTAGGTAATCCAGTTCCACCAATAGTTCTACAAGCTATTAATATATTACCACTAGCATCTGATGCAACTTCTGAAACACGATCTAAATCTGAACTGCCATAAATAGTTGACCATACTGGAAGCATACTTAAATTAAATTTTGCAATTTGAACATCGTAACTTCCAGCAAATACAGAACTATAATAAGCTCCACCACCTGGATTTATTAAGTAAGCTGATGTTGGACTTGTTCCACTTACTTGACCAACATATATTAAATTACCTGATGCATCTACATGTAAATCTACACCTTGTTTATAAGCTTTTTGAGCTACCACACCTCCATTAAAATAAGTAGACCACTCTAAAATACAATTGTTATCAAATCTTCCAATAAAAGGATCTTGATCCCCAACAAAAGTTGAATTATTATATGCACCAGCTAATGTACGTAATGGAATATTATTACTGTTAAATTTGTAAGTTTCTCCGGTAAAATAAAGCTTAGTACCTTTAACACAAATTCCATTTAATCTCATTCCTGCACTCAAAGTATTTGCTTGTTCATGTTGGAATAAAGTTGCCCATTGTCTAACTCCATTATTATCTAATTTTACAACAAATGAATTATCTCCTCCATATAATTTTGTTTGGTCTTGGTAAAATGCGCCAGCAGTACCAGATGCTTGTGTAGGAAAAGTAGTAGCGCCACTACAGTATCCTCCAAAATATACATTATTAGTAGCGTCAACACCAATTGTTTTTCCATAATCTCCACCAGTTCCACATAAATAATCGCTTCCATTTCCACCATAGTATGTTGCCCATTGTTTTGATAAATTTGAGTTTATTTTTGCAATTACTAAATCTGTTGACCCATCTAAAACTGCATCATAATATTGCCCACTGCCAGCATTAATTGTAGGCCATGTTGAACCATATGTTGCATAAGCTGTAAAAATATTACCATTAGAATCAAAAGCTGAATTACAATGAAAATCTGAAGAGTATGCGTTGCTGTAATAACTAGCCCAAGTTATTATTGGGTCAATAATTATTGTTTTAGTATGGTCGTAATCATTTAAATTAAAAGAGATGGATTTGTTTTTTATAGTAAATTTACTTTCTATTTTTTCATTAGTATCGTAATAATATGTAGAAGGTTTTTCTTCAAAAATTGTATTAAAATCATTTTCAACTTTTAACTTACCATTATCAATAGTTATTGATTTTGCGCCATCATAATTAAATTCAATTTGATTAATATCTCCTCCTGGATGAACTATGAATTCATATTTTAAAACTCCTTCTTTGAAATAATATTTAATGTCAATATTTGGATAAACATTTTCGTAAGTAATTTCTTCATAACTGTTTACACCTGTTATGCCCTTTGGACAATGAGATAAATAAAAATTGTATTTTTGATCTTGAATTTGAGATGGAATATTTTTAGCTAGGGTATTAGCATTTATTAGATTAAAGTCTAACCTAAAAAAGTATAATTTTTTTCCTATTGCATTAAAATCTCCTTTTTTATAATTTTCATTATCTGTTTGAGAATATTCTGATTTATTTTTTGATTCTGATTTATAAAAATGATAAACAATCCCTTCTGGTTTAAAGTAAGCGTTTACACCAGGTAATTCTAATTTGTAATTTACCTCATTGTGAAGCTTCCCGTTTTTTTCAGCAATCTGCCCTTTATTTTCAATAAAACCATTTCCTGGATTTCCCGAAAATAAGTTGTTAATGAAAAATATTAATCCTAGAATAAGTAGATTTAATTTCATGATAATATATAAAATTTAGAGTAAAGGTTTTTTTGTATTCAAATTTAAGAAATAAGAATACAATAAGCAATAATAATAGATGCAGACTAAATCAATATAATAGAAAATAAATAAGAAAATTTATTCCTCAAATTTATATGAGTACTTTCTCCATTTTTCAATAACTTGTTGCATATCATCTGGCAATTCACTATCAAAAAATATTGGCTCTTTTGTAATTGGATGAGTAATACCTAAAGTTTTTGCATGCAGAGCTTGTCGTGGTAAAATTTCAAAACAGTTTTCAATAAATTGCTTGTATTTATTGCTAGGTAATCCTTTTAAAACTCTATCTCCTCCATATTCATTGTCATTAAATAATGGATGTCCAATATGTTTCATATGCACTCTGATTTGGTGCGTTCGCCCTGTTTCTAATCGGCACTCAACTAAAGTGACATAATGAAATCGCTCAATAACTCGATAATGGGTGATAGCGTGTTTGCCCTTTTCATCATCGGCTTGGTACACGTCAAAAATTTTGCGTAATCGTTCATGTCTACCAATATATGTATCAATCGTGCCGCTGTCTTCCAGCACATCCCCCCATACTAAGGCATAATACTTTCGACGAACCGTATGCCTTGCAAATTGATCGGATAAGGATAGAACGGCAGGTTCGGTTTTGCCGATTACTAGTAATCCTGTTGTGTCTTTGTCGATTCGATGCACTAATCCAATACGAGGCAGTTG
>CALMMX010000371.1 GCA_937868545.1 uncultured Bacteroidota bacterium | reverse complement strand
TTAGGACGCGTCCCTTTCACGGACGAAACACGGGTTCGATTCCCGTACGGGCTACGAAAGTAGTAAAAACCGATACTTTAGAGTATCGGTTTTTTTTATATTCATAATTTAGATTTAGAAGTTGCGAATAATAATCGCCCTTAATACGACATTTGTTCCATTGGATAAACAAACAACCTTCCTAATTCCTGAAAAACAGCTCCAAGTTTGTATTGATACAAATGTTCATTTACTTCGAAGGTAATATTTAAGACATTATATATAAGTAAATCAGATTCAGATTTACTGTATACTTCCCTCATTTCATATCTATTTAAATCAGTTATATTTTTTATTTCCAATTTATTGCCATGAGCATTGTGTAATGCAGTGTGTAACAATTTGTATACATTATACAAATCATATACATCGTTTTCAAATACATTAGCATTGTGGTAACCTTTAATGCGAGAATATAAACTATTTGAAATTCCTCTTTTATCTAACAATTTATTTAAAGATTTAACTTGCACTACATTAGCACACCATTGCTTTAACTCATCAGTATTGGGGTTTTCTAAAGCTTTAACAAATTCTGATATTAAAATGGTTGAATTTTGATATGGTTTTATTGATGTACTTTCTTTGTTAAAATTAGTGCTTACTAACTGAGGAGAAGCGTTGCCTTCGTTATAAATAAACAAAGAATCATTTACACTTGCTAAGTAACGCTTATTAGTTAATGAAAATGCATTTGAAAACATTTTAGTTCCATACTCTTTTTTACTCACATTGTAAGTAACATAATTTTGTTGTTGCTTTACAGCACACAATTGGGGCAACATACAAACAATAGTATCATTGTTAGTGCATAGCAATTCCAGATTACTCGAATATAATTCATGTTTCTTATCTTTAATGATATAGATATAAAAATCTTCGGCATTATTAAAAGGTTTAAAAACCTTAATACTACTATACTTTGCATTTAAAAGATGATTTCCGTTTTTCATATCAATTAACCCGTAATAGCCATTATTTTTAAATACGGCATAATTACTAGCAGCTACATCAATTGAATCATAAAAATCTGACAAATATTGATTATTACTTTCATAAAAAAAGAATGTAGCATATTTATTTTTTTTGTTTTTTACTACATAATAATTATTGTAATGTGTATTTGATAATAAAGTACGATTAAAGTCAATTAAAGGGTATTTTATTGGTAAAATTTCTTTATTATTAATATCTACTACACCAAATAAATCATTTATTTTAATAATGTATCCCGCTGTTTTATAAGTACCACTGTTCTTAAACAGTTCAACATTTTTATAAATAAATTTATGTGTTTCTAAATTGTAAATATCTTTTAAATTAGTTTGTGAGTTCAATAATATAGCCCAAGGTGTATGATGTTCGATAACTAAATGTGAATATAAGAAACCTGTTAAAACACCTGTACTATCAGCAATTGCATGTTTATCTGGATCTGTAATTATTGCCTTTTTCTCTCTAATTTTAAAATAATAATGTTGCAACTTATCTTTAAAATATTTGTATTCGCTAATAATAATTTCTTCATATTTAGTACTATAAAATAATTCTTTACCTGTTCTTGCATCTAAAATTCCCATAACAGAATCGCGTTTGAATATAAAAAATGGGCAATTAGCTTTATCGTAATTTTGCCCGTTTAGTAAACTGTACTTTTGTTCAACTAATTCTTTCCCTATTAAATTTTTAATTCCCTTAAAACCTTTAAAGTCCTCTACCACATGGAATTTATAACGGTGGTCTACTTCATATTGAGGCCTAGTTTCATCTTGCATTTTTGGGGAATCACCGTTACCTCCGTTTCCTCTTCCTGATGATTTTGTTTGGTTTTGTTGAACAATTGGAGGTTCGCTATTTCCCACATTTTCATAACTATCATATGAACCTCTTTCAGTTTTAGCTTCTTCATCAGGATACATTTCAACTTGCATTATCTCTTCAATTGGCTTTTTTTTCTTAATTACTAAATTAGAATCTAAGAATAAAATTGTTTGATTTTGTTTTACAGAAATATAATATTGGTCGGGAGAATCACTAAAATACTCAAACTTTCTAGGGTCAATTTTGCCTGTAATTACATTGCCTAAATTAAATAAATCACTAGTAATAAATAATTTTACATATTTTGATTTATAATTATTATTTACAAATTCAACATTTAAATACTTGGGTTCAAATATTAATTTACCACTTGCATTGCAATACCCTACCCTACTTTCATTTTGAACCAAAAATCCATAATCAGATAAAACGTTAATTTGCCTATAAATAGTTGGTATAATTACCTTATGATCATAATCAACAACACCTTTATTTTCTTTTTCATCTTTTACAATTATACAATTATAAAAACCTTCAATATAATCATAGCTCGGCATATCATCATATAAAACTGGATTTAAATAATCAGTAAAAGTTCTTCGCCCGTTTTTAAGGGTAATTAAAAAAACTAATTCATTTTGATTTTTTTCCAACTTTGACCTCACTTCAATTTTACTATAATCTGGTTTAATTACCCAATTGAGTGCGCTATCCAATACTCCATATTTATTATTATCAATTATAATAAATCGTGTTTTATTTACACCATAATTTGCTTTAAATACTTGGTTTACATTTAAACCTAACGTTTTATGTTGATTAACGCTGTATAAATCTTTTTTATGCTCTTTGTCTGTTTTAACTAATTCAAAATACACATCGGATTTATTGCTACCTTTTAAAATAGTTATATTTTCATACATAGCGGGCACAATTAACCCACTAGAATCAGCTAAACCCACCAGCTTTTGATTGTTTTTAAATAAAGTAACCTTACAATAAAATGGCTCGCTTCCTCTTTTATAAATCGTATAAATATCATGACCATTATAAATATCAATGAACTTATAAATTGGCGGCACAATTATTTTTTTTGCTATTACATCAAAAACACCTAAACTATCATTTTTATTTATTTGTAAATACCTATTAGAATTTCCCAAGGGAGAAATCTCCTTATATATTTTTGGTAATAGTATTTGATGGTTACTTAATTTATAAGCTCCCTTTTTTTTAGTTATAGGATCTTGCTCAATTTGAGTATTTGGAATTTCAGATAAATTAGAAATATTAAATACTTGGGATGTTAAGGTATTGCTTACAAACAGTATTACTAAAGTAAATTTTATAGAAAAAGACATATCAAAAGAATATTTTCAAATGTATTTATTTTGCAGGAATTTACAAACTACTGGTTTATCCAAAAAAGCTAGACTAACTAATAATTAATCTATAATAAAACATTATTACAAATATTAAACAAAGGATAAAACTTTATTTGCTTAAAATCTTAAATGGATAATAAGTAAAACCAATTAAGTTCCATGGTAGACGCTCACTAATGCCTAAATTATATGAATAATATATGCCAACTTTTTGTTCTTTTATTTTAAATTCATACGTCACTTTAGGACAAAATGAAACAGTTGATTCAATATCAGATTTATATGTTTCATTTTCCAAATAATTGTATTGAACTAATGGAGCCAAACCAAGGTAATGGGTGTTATAATCCGTTGTTTCCTTATATCCCGTAACTTTTACACTGCTATTAGCCATACGGTTAATAGCAATACATGGCTCCAAATGAAATTTTTTACAAATTGTAAATCTTAGCCCAGTAACAAAATTCAAATAGTCTATGGTAGAATAATAACGCAAGTCTTCTGAAAAAGTCCTCCATTCATATCCATTTAATTGACTTCTTGTAACTCCTGAATAATAATAATTAAATTCACCTTTAGAACGTAAATAGTTTACTCCAATAATATGTTTAATGTAAGGATTACTTCCTAATACAAAATTAAATCCTAAATTTATATTAACATTGTTTTTTTTTGAATATCCATAATAACCTGCATATGAAGTATGGCTTGGTGGAAAATCATCTTTCCGTGGTTTGTTGCAATAAGAATTATTAATAACAACTCCCGCTTGTAAATTAAAATTTACATAATTATTTAATTTACGATTACTATTATCTATTTTACTAGGAAGATTAATTATTTGGGGATTAGGAATAACTTCTGTCATTCCATTTTGGTATTTTACATAACTAACATCAGATTTGCTAATACTATTTGTAGTTTCTACAATGGTATTCAATTCTTTGTACTTAATAAATTGCTGATTTATTTCTATTAAACTAACTTGTAGCCTAGTGCTATCTTTCAATACAAGAATATCTTGACAAAAAGATATTTTTGAAATAAATAATAAGAGTATTACTATTTTTTTAAGCATCTTAATTAAAGGTAATTAAATAAATTTAAAAAAGCTAATTCAAAATAACGCAATTTACCTTTTAATATAACTTACTAGTAATCTCAAAAAAAACTTCACAAAAAAAGCCACCATTTGGTGGCTTTTTTATTAATCAAAATAATTTTACTTAACTAAAGTACCATACAACTTCTCTCGTTGCTCTTTAACTTGAGGGTTAACTAAGTATTCATCGTAAGTCATTTTTTTATCAATAATACCATTTGGTGTTAATTCAACAATACGGTTTGCAACCGTTTGCATTAACTCATGATCATGACTTGTTAATAATATACAACCTGTAAAGTCTTTTAAGGCATCGTTATAAGCAATAATACTTTCTAAGTCTAAATGGTTAGTTGGCTCATCTAATATTAACATATTAGGGTTTACTTGCATCATGCGGCTTGTCATACAACGTACTTTTTCTCCACCCGATAATACAGAACATTTTTTTAATACTTCTTCGCCTGTAAACAACATTTTACCTAAAAATCCTCGCACATAACTTTCGTCTTTATTTGAAGAATATTGGCGTAACCAATCCATCAAATTCATATCACCCGTAAAATACTTAGCGTTATCATTTGGTAAATACCCTTTATGAATAGTAGTTCCAAATTTATAAGTACCACCATCTGCAGTATCTTCTTCGTTTATGATATCAAATAATGCAGTAATTGCTAAATGGTTTTTAGAAATAAATGCAATTTTATCACCCTTAGCTACATTAATATCAACATTTTTAAATAATACACCATCTACATTTGATTTTGATAAATTTTCGATATGTAAAATTTGGTCGCCCGCTTCGCGCTCTTGCTTAAAAATTATACCTGGGTATTTACGTGTACTTGGTGGAATTTCATCAACCACTAATTTATCTAATAATTTTTTACGTGAAGTTGCTTGGCTACTTTTACTTGCGTTAGCACTAAACCTGCGCACAAATTCTTGTAATTCTAAACGTTTATCTTCTACTTTTTTATTAGCATCACTACGTTGTTTTAATGCTAACTGACTCATTTGGTACCAGAAACTGTAGTTACCAGTATATGTTTTTAATTTACTATAATCAATATCGCAAGTATGCGTACATACTGCATCTAAAAAGTGCCTATCGTGACTAATAACAATAACTGTATTTTCAAAATCGGCTAAATAATTTTCTAACCAGCTAATTGTTTCAACGTCCAAATCATTGGTAGGCTCATCTAATAACAAGATATCGGGATTACCAAAAATGGCTTGAGTTAACAATATTTTTACCTTATCTTTTCCTGTTAAATCTTTCATGTATTTATAATGAGATTCAACTGGAATACCAACATTAGTTAATAAAGTTGCTGCATCGCTTTCTGCATTCCAACCATTCATTTCACCAAATTCACCTTCTAGCTCAGCAGCTCTATTTCCGTCTTCTTCACTAAAATCGGGCTTTGCATAAATGGCATCTTTTTCTTTCATAATTTGATAAAGACGCTTATTTCCCATCATTACAGTATCAAGTACCGTAAACTCATCAAACTCAAAGTGATTTTGTTTTAAAACACTCATACGCATTCCTGGCAAAATACTTACTTGACCTTTAGTAGGTTCAATATCTCCCGAAAGAATTTTCATAAAAGTAGATTTACCAGCACCATTAGCACCAATTAAACCATAACAATTACCGGGTGTAAACTTTACATTTACTTCGTCAAATAAAATACGTTTGCCATATTGCAAACTCACATTAGAAACTGAAATCATTGTTTAAAAAAATTAGGGTGCAAATGTAAGAAAAAGAATGTTTTGATAGAGATATTTATTGTTTCTAATACATTCTACTCACTAAAAAAGTATTTTCCTTTTTTATCGATATTTACTTTTGGTAAAAAGCGGTGTTCTTCAAAGTAATCATAAGCAGGCTTTAAGGTATTCCAAAACATTACTTTGCTTTTAGGATAGGTTTCTTCCAACATTTTCATGTTTTCTTCGGTAAATTTAGTGGGAAAAATATCAATGTAAATGGGGTTGCTTCTGTTGCGGGCCTCAACACATAAGACATAAATTTCTTTAATGTAGTTATCTGTCATAGGTAAACAACCAATTGTTACGCAATTGCCATGCACCATAATAGCTCCTCCAGCATTTAAAGCTTCTTTTAAAATTACATCACTTGCATTTGGGTAATTTACCCTTAAACTTAAATGGTAATCGCTTTTGGGATTAAATAAATCAATATTATAAAAGCCTTCAGGAACCTGGCCATCTCCTTCTCTACGTTTTGGGCCTAAAGAACCACTACTGGCACAGATATCGTATTTTTTAAATAGCTGATATTTTGCGTCTCCTTTATTTTTAAGCCAAACTTCTAAAATAGCATCCTGCTTAAATGCCCGCATATAAATGTCAAATTCATATGGGTTAATTTTTTTGGCTTTCATTTCAGCCATTAAAGTTGGCCATTTGGTGTCGTATGCATTTTTTACCCTTGCATTTTTTAATTGCCCAGCTTTAAAGCCCGAAGTGCGAGGTTGAGCAATAAAACTAGCCGAAAAAATGGTAATTAACAGACAGATATGTAAAACATTTTTCAATTTATAGTGTAAAGTTTAAAAAGTATTTCGAAATTTAAACATTAAAGCTAACCATTTTTTTCAATGAAAATTCTAAAACTACTAAAAAACAAATATTTTATTGTAATTGTGATATTAGTTGTATGGTTAACTTATTTTGATAAAAACGATGTTTTTACTCAGTACGATTTAGTTCAAAAATGTAATAAATTAAAAGCTGAAAAAGAGTATTATATTTCTGAAATAGAACAAAATAAAAAAGAAATAGATGAGTTAAAAAACAACTCTAAAAGCCTTGAAACCTTTGCTCGCGAAAAATACCTAATGAAAAGGGATAATGAGGATGTGTTTGTATTTACTACAAAGTAAACAGAGTTTCGTTTTAAGCTAGTATCATTTTATTAAATAATTATACCTTTGCCAAAAATTACGTTTTGAAATTTACATTACAACATAAGGACCCAAAATCTAAAGCAAGAGCTGGTATTATTGAAACAGACCATGGTCAAATTCAAACACCTATATTTATGCCTGTGGGAACAGCAGGAACCGTTAAAGCTGTGCACCAAAGAGAATTAAAAGAAGATATTAAAGCTCAAATAATATTAGGAAATACTTACCACTTATACTTAAGACCAGGTTTAGAGGTTTTAGAAAATGCAGGCGGTTTGCATAAATTTAATGGTTGGGATAGACCAATATTAACGGATAGCGGAGGTTACCAAGTTTTTTCTTTAGCAAACTCAAGAAAACTTACCGAAGAAGGTGCCATGTTTAAATCACATATTGATGGGAGTAAACATTTATTTAGCCCTGAAGGTGTGATGGATATTGAACGTACTATTGGTGCTGATATTATGATGGCATTTGATGAATGTACGCCCTACCCTTGCGATTATAATTATGCTAAAAAATCATTAGGACTTACACACCGTTGGTTAGATAGATGTATTAAACGTTTTAATGAAACTGAGCCTAAATACGGTTATTCTCAAGCTTTATTCCCAATTGTACAAGGTTCGGTATATAAGGATTTAAGAATACAATCAGCAGAATTTATTGCATCGAAAAACGCAGAAGGAAATGCCATAGGTGGATTATCTGTAGGCGAACCAGCCGAAGATATGTACGAAATGACAGAATTAGTTTGTGATATTTTACCAAAAGACAAACCTCGTTATTTAATGGGCGTTGGTACTCCAATGAATATTTTAGAAGGCATTGCATTAGGTGTAGATATGTTTGATTGTGTTATGCCAACGCGTAATGCACGACATGGTTTATTATTTACTCAAAATGGAATTATAAATATTAAAAACGAAAAATGGAAAAATGATTTTTCGGTTTTAGATGAAAATGGT
>CALMMX010000370.1 GCA_937868545.1 uncultured Bacteroidota bacterium | reverse complement strand
TTCAGATATAAAAGTACTATTTGAATTATTGTAAGAAACCGCTAAAACGCTACCAAAATCCTTTTTAAACAATTTAAAAACATTAGCTTGTGTGTATTGCAAATTCAAATTAGGTAATGCATTTTTAGATTGCAAACTCCAATCATAATTCATCTTTTTTGCTTCATTAACTTTATCTGTATTAGATGTAATTTTCGAAAAATCTTGTGTTGATGCCAAATTTGAAGGTAATTCTCTTGTTCCATCGTCTAGACCTAACCAATCTGTTTTACCACCTTTATATGTTACAAAATTTTTAAATGTTGTTAATGAATTATAACCTCCCGCAACTGATATGCTCGATGAATTTTTATCAGGAATACTTTTTGTGTTTATTAAAATAACACCACCAGCAAAATCACCTGGCAAATCAGGAGTGGCAGTTTTAAGAATAACTAAATTATCTAAAATTGAAGAAGGGAAAATATCAAAAGCAAAAGCTTTTTTATCACTCTCAGAACTTGGTAATGGAGAACCATTTAAAAATGCAGTATTATACCTATCACTCATACCACGTATAATTGCAAACTTATTATCCTGTATACTTGCACCACTTACGCGTTTCAATACATCGCTCGTATTTCTATCTGGTGTTTTTTTTATGGTTTCAGAGGATATTCCATCACTAACTGATGCATTATTTTTTTGCATAACAAATATTGCACTTGCATTATCTTTATACATTTCTGCTTCAATTACAACTTCACCAGTAGTTGCAGCATCTGTTTGTTGTAAAGCTATATCCACATTTGCTACATCATTTGCTGTAACACTTACATTCGCAATTTTCTTCGTTTCGTATGTGATATAACTACATGCTACAGTATAGCTTCCAGGTTGTAAATTATCTAAAACATAATTGCCATCAAAATCACTAACTGTAACTTTTGCTGTGCCATCTATAACAATAGTAGCTCCAGGTAAACTTTCACCAGTTTTCCCATCAATAATTTTTCCTGAAATTTTTCCTGTTTGTGAATTAGCAGCTGTTGTTAGTAATAACAACAACCATATTATACACTTATTTTTCTTGAACATACTTAAAATTTTTACGTTGCAAAAAAACGACCTTTACCTAAGATTAATGTCAAGTGTGTATTACCATAATATTAAATTGAAATATTAAAAACATACATTAAAGTAACATTTACTTAACATTGAGAATTTCAATTTAAAATTCAATACCTATAATACTCATATCATCTGTTTGTGAAGCATTATCTTTCCATGTAGAAAAAACAAAATCTATCAATTCTTTTTGATCCTCCATGGAATCATGCTTGATACTTTGCAAAAGATTTAACAACTTCTTTCGAGTAAATTTCTTTGTATTATCATTATTAAACTGATGTTTAAAACCATCAGAGAAAAAATAAAGTTTTGCGTTTTTTTGCAAGTCAAACGTTATCGTTTTAAACACACGGTTTTTTTCTATTTGCCAACCACCAATTGGGAAGCTATTACCTTTTAACAAATGTATTTTATCATTTTGGCAAATTGCAAATTCACCTCCAGCTGTGGCATACTGAAATTCTCTTGTTATAGTATTATATGATATTATACTAATATCCATCCAATCATTATTAAATTGCCCATCATGTTCGTTATTAAAAGTTTCAATCCACTTTTTATCGAGTTCAGTTAAAATATCCCCAACATGCGTAATGTTTTTTTGAATAATATAATTTAATAAACTAATCCCTAAAACCGATAGCATAGCACCAGAAACACCATGACCTGTACAATCTGAAAGTGCAAAATAAATCACATCGTTTTTTTGAGTTAACCAATAAAAATCGCCACTTACAATGTTTTGTGGTTTGTACAATACAAAATAATCCTTTACATTTTTTCTAAAATGTCTATCCTTTGGAAATAGGCCATTTTGAATTGTTTGGGCATAAGATAAATTCAAATCATCTTGAACAATTTTAGTATCTATAGAGTCTGATTGCATAGTGCAAATATCAATGCTCTATTTAAAGTTAACAGCAATTGATTATTAGCATATCATTAAACTTACAACAAAAAAAAAGCCCTTTACATTTCTGTAAAAGGCCTTTATTAAAATCTATAATTACTTACAATGAACTATAATTTGTAGTTTTTACTAAATTACCATTTTCATCCCATTGGTTCCAAACACCAGTTTTTTCACCATCTTTATAACTCATTTCAAATAACTTAGTTCCCTTTTCATTGTAAACATACCAATTACCATCTTTTTTATTATTAAGATATGATGCTTGTGATATTAAAGTACCAGTAAGGTTATATCTTGTCCAAATACCGAATTTTAAATTATTTTCATAGCTACCTTTTTCCATAGCGGTACCATTTTCGTAGTTTTTCACAAACTCACCATTAAGTTTACCATCCTTTATAGTTAATTCTTCTTTAACTTTTCCATTTTCAAAATAAATTACTTGTTTACCAGAATAAGCTAAACCACTTTTATAATACATACCATTAGAAAATGTTATATTATCATTGTTAGAAAAAGAAATATCTTGAGAAAATACTACAGTTGTTATAACTAAGGCTAGGGTTAAAAATAAATTTTTCATAATTCTACTGTTTTAATACAGTACAATTATACTAAATAAGTATATTTTTGTTACAATAATAACAAAAACTTAACTTTAACTTTACATTGAAACTTACCTACTCTTCATCCAAATTTACATCAAATTGACCTAGAGAGCTTGATAAATCAGTACTAGAGATGGTTTTTGTTTTGTATCCAACTTGTGAAAATTCAATTGTAAAGGTTTCTCCATCTTTTAACTTAAGGTTTATGAAAAAATTACCATTTAAATCAGAATACATTACTCTTTCACCATTAGATAATTTAATGCTTACTCCACCTAACAATTCATTGCTATTCACATCGCTTACCTTCCCGCTAAATAGTATTGTTCTAACAGTGGGCTCATTGGTAGCAAATACAGCAGTTTTACCCAAAAATAAAAGAATAAAAATTAAAATTGATACAAATGATTTAGTTTTCATGCTAAGTTAAATTATGCACTACAAACTAACAACATGAACTTAAAACTAACTTAACCCAAATATTACCAAATTGTTAAGGTTAACCATAATAAGACTAGAAAATAGAATTACTTTAAATTTTTAATTTTTATTAAGCTTGTATTTAAAATAACAATACAATTTATTCCTAGAGTAGCTGTTTCCTCTATCTTTTTACCTGGATATTGAAATTTCAATTCTTTATGAATGCCTTTATAGAGTTTTAAAAACAATTCTACATCTTTAATTAATTTCTTAGAAATTTTCACCTTAACGGTTGGTGCTTTAGCTAATTCCTTCTTAATATGCGAAACTAAAGAAGAAGTTTTAATTTTATGATCCTCTAATTCAATTTTGAAATCATCTTTAAGAATTTGCTTTAATGCCTTATTAATTAAAATATAAGACAAACTCAATGATTCAATAAAATACTTTGCATCAAATGCCGTTTTATTTTGCGTAATTAAGCTCTTAATAGTCGTGGCCATATAATATCTAATATTGATTTATAAACAAATTTACAACTTACAATGTATATTTTTTATTAAATAATAATCTTAACTTAGTAGAAATGACTGCAGAGGCCTTACATATATCCAAATTTTTAGAACTCAGTAATGGAGAATTAATAATAGATGTAAGAGCACCCATAGAATTTGCAAAGGGACATATTACAAATGCCATTAACATACCTTTATTTGAAAACTCAGAACGCGCTGAAATAGGAACATTATATAAACAACAAGGAAAAGAAGTTGCAGTAACACGTGGGTTAGAAATTGTATCGCCCAAATTAGTTGTATTTGTTAACCAAGTAAAAGAACTAAGCAAAAATAAAAAAGTATTTGTTTACTGTTTTAGAGGAGGAATGCGAAGTAACAGTTTTGCATGGCTTATGAATACTTCAGGTCTTAATGCTTACATATTAGAAGGAGGTTATAAAAAATACAGAAACTACGTTTTAGATTATTTTAAACTAGAAAAAAAACTTATTGTTTTAGGTGGAATGACTGGTAGTGGAAAAACTGATATTTTAAAACAACTAAAACTTCAATCATTTCAAATTATAGATTTAGAAAAATTAGCAAACCATAAAGGTTCCGCTTTTGGTACTATTAATGAACCTAAACAAAATCCTCAACAGATTTTTGAAAATAATTTATTTAATGAATTAAGTACTTTAAATAATAATTTACCAATTATAATTGAAGACGAATCACTAACAATAGGATACAATAAAATACCAATTGGGTTGTGGCATCAAATGAAAAAAGCTCCCATTATAAAACTTGACATTCCTTTTGATTTGAGAGTTAACAAATTAGTAAGTGATTATACAACAACTGATATTGAGGCTTTAAAAACATGTGTATTAAAAATTCAGCAAAATCTTGGAACTCAAAACACCAAACTTTGTTTAAATTATTTAGATGAAAATAATTTAACTGAAGTGGCTCGCTTAACGTTATTATATTACGATAAAAGTTACACTTTCACCTATAATAAAAAAACTGAACAAAAAATTACCATTGTAAAATTAAACACAATGGATTTAACTGAAAACACAAATAAAATAAAAGAAGTTATCCAATCTATTTTTTAACAATGGAAATTAAACTAACCCAATTTAGCAAAGCATCAGGGTGTGGATGTAAAATTGCTCCAGCTGTATTAGAAGAAATTTTAAACGGATGTAAGACAGATTTAACTTACAAAAATTTACTAATTGGTAATGATACTAAAGACGATGCTGCGATTTATGAAATAGATGAACATAATTGTATAATAAGTACTACCGATTTTTTTACACCAATAGTAGATAATGCTTTTGACTTTGGTAAAATTGCTGCATGCAATGCCATAAGCGATGTATATGCTATGGGTGGAAAACCAGTAATGGCTGTTGCAATTTTAGGTTGGCCAGTTGATAAAATACCCGCCTCACTTGCGCAACAAGTAATTAAGGGTGCGCAACATATTTGTGCACTTGCTGGTATTCCTTTAGCTGGCGGACATAGTGTTGATACCCAAGAACCCTTATTTGGACTAGCTGTTACTGGTTTGGTAAAGAAAGAACATATAAAACAAAACAATACAGTTAAAGAAAATGACGTATTATTCCTAACAAAACCTTTAGGTATTGGTATATTAAGCACTGCATTAAAAAGAGGTTTGTTAAACGACAATGATTATTCGTTGTTATTAAACGAAACTACCTCCTTAAATAAAATTGGCGAGAAATTAGGGGCTTTACCATACGTAAATGCCATGACAGATGTAACGGGTTTTGGATTTATTGGTCACCTTTTAGAAATGCTAGAAAACTCAGCTTTTTCTGCTGAAATTTTTAAAGATAACATAACACTAATTGAAGCGGCAAAACCTTTTATTTCTCAATTTATTTTTCCTGATAATACAACCCGAAATTATAATGCACAAATAAAAAATGTTGAGGGGTTAACAGATCTTGACTTTATTAAATATTGCGACCCTCAAACATCTGGAGGACTTTTATTTAGTGTGAGTAAAGAATATGAAAATGAAATGGAAGATTTCCTAAAAACAGAAAAGCAATTTTATGCAAAAGTTGGTAATATTGTGGTTAAAAGAGAAAAGGCGATTTATTTTACATAAATAACTTGCTTTATTTAATAAAAATTATAATTTTGATATATTGTATAACTTAAAAAAAATAACATGAAAACTAAAAACGTAATTTTATCAGTAGCTTTTTTACTAGCAGCAAACATTGCTAGTGCATTTACAATCAGGTATTACAATAACGACTCTAAAAAGTATGTTATGGAAGTTAAATCAAATGGATCAACTCAAAAAGTTGAGTTTTCTGGTTCAACAACAAGTTCTGCATCAATACAAACTAGCGCATCTGAAGTAGAAATTAAAACAGAATGCGGTTGGGTAAAAGTAAAAGATGGTGCTAAAATCACTATTAAAAATGGTTGTATTAAAATCGATTAATCTTTTAAAATAATTTATTACCGTTAAAAGCTCTGTATAAACAGAGCTTTTTTTGTAAAATAAAATTCTAATAGAGATGCTTCCAAAATAAGAAATGTTTTAAATGATAATTCTTATTTAACACATCGTTTTTAAAATTCTGAACTAATAATTCAACTTGATTTTCTGTTATACACATTGCGTTTTCCAGCAATACATTTGCCTTTTGGGCATACCATGTTTGGCTCATCAAATTACAACAACGCTCAACTTCAGTTAGGAGTTTTTCTAATTCGCTTGCATTTGGATTAATACTTTGAAAAAGGGCATTAGCATGTGGATGATTCCAACCAAATAAATGTCCAAGTTCATGGGGTATTGTTCTTATGTTTACTTCAGAGATTATGTTATCAATGATATTCTTATTTAATTTTATCCTCAATCCACCCAAATCGGCTTCCGCTGGGTTATTGCCATTTATTTCATCAACAATTTGTATTAATATTTTACGTGGAGAAATACCAATTTTATGCTTAATAATTTCAACATTGCATATAATTTTCAGATTGTATTTACCAAAACTACCATTATAAACCCTTGATAATTGGCTAATAATAGCAAGCTTTAATTTATCTAAATTAAAATGGGAAGTGCTAGTATTATAAATTTGAAATTGTAGGCTAAGCTTAATTTGATTATTATCTTGTAATAAAGAAATCATACTTATTTACCGTACATTTCCAAGGCAGCATCAATACACAATGCCACATCTGGCGGTGTATGTAATGAAGAAGGAGCTCTTCTTTTACGACCTAATTTTGCAATCACTAATTTTTTTTCAGGAATACAAATTACATATTGGTTTAAAAGACCACGCATATAAAATATTTTCAATCCTTTATACTCTGTTAACCACCAAGAATAACCATAGGTATGATTTTTAGTAACTCCATCTTGATCCAAACCATCAAATGGCACAATAGAATTTGCAATAAAACTCGAATCCATTAATTGCTTCCCATTCCAGTTACCATAATGCATATAAAGTTTTCCCATTCGTGCAAAATCTTTTACATTACTATTTATACAACAAAACGCTTTTTCTAAACCATTTGCTTTATCTACACTCCACCACGCCGGTTGCTCACAACCCATAGGAGTCCAAAGTTTTTCACTCATATACTCCGATAAAGATTTATTAATTGCTTTTGTAATACAGTATCCTAATAATGCGGTATTACCGCTTAAATAATCAAACTGAGTACCCGGCTCGAAAACTTTTTCTGTGTATCTTAGAGTTGCTTTTAATAAATCCGTGCTATAATATCCTTCTGCTGGATAAGAAAATGGATTTGAATAACTTTCATCAAAAGCAATACCAGAACTCATTGTAGCTAGATGTTTAAGAGTAATTGCTTTTCTCCAATCGTTTTTAAATTCGGGGATATAAGTGCTTACTGGTTCATCAATACTTTTTATATAACCATCTTTTATAGCACAACCTAATAATGCACTAGTGTATGATTTCCCCATACTAAAAGAGTTTGTATGACTAGTGTCAGAAAAATTATCCCAATATTGCTCATGAACTAATGTGTCGTTTTTAATAATTGCATAAGCATGTATTTGAACTGATTTTAAATCATTTTCAATTTCAATAGGCATTTTTGCAGTATTATAATTTTTTGCAATTGGCCATGGCTCAGGACTATTTGCTTCAATTTTTCTGTTTTCAAAAATTAAATACTCTGTTGCACTTACTCCAGAACGCCCTTTGCAGTATGTGTTCCACAAACCTTTGTATAAATACCATCTTCCAGAAAAAAGAATTATAAGATTTAATAAAATAAAAATCACTAAAAGTGTTTTACCTAAAATTTTAAACGTTTTTTTTATCATAATTTATTTTTCTATTTATCAACTAAAGTGCACTCAAACAAATTGCTAAAGTGTTTTTTTAATTGTTGTTTTATAACTTCCATGTCAACATTTTGCCCGAGTTCTTTATTTAAACTTGTAACAGCCTTATCTTGTATACCGCAAGGTACAATATTTTTAAAATAATCTAAATTAGAATTCACATTAAATCCCCAACCATGCATAGTTACCCAACGGCTGCACCTAACACCCATAGCACATATTTTACGGGCCTTAAAAGCATCATCTGCATCTAACCACACTCCCGTTTCACCTTTACTTCTACCCGCTTTTATACCATACTCATCTAAGGTTAAAATTATTGTTTCTTCTAATAACCTTAAGTACTTATGTATGTCAGTAAAAAAATGATCTAAATCCAAAATTGGATAACCAACAAGTTGACCAGGGCCATGATAGGTAATATCACCTCCTCTATTTATTTTATAATACGTTGCATTCTTTTCTTCCAACTCATCTTGATTTACCAATAAATGAGAAGCGTCTCCACTTTTGCCAAGAGTATATACGTGCGGATGTTCAACAAATAATAAATGATTTTTTGTTGGAACTTGGGATTCCAAATCAGCATTTCTGTTTGCTATTTTTTGGGCTACAGTTTGGTTAAATAATTCTTCTTGGTAATCCCAACACTCTTTATAGTCAAGAATACCTAAGTCTTTAAATAGAACATTTTTATTCACTGTACTTAAACTTTGGCTAACTCGTTTTTTAAATTCGTAATCACATTAACTTCAACAGGATCTACATTTCGTAAATCTGCTACATAACATGAAATCCAATCGCCTATATTAATTAAATAAAAATATTCCTCAAGTATTGAATTACCTTTTGCTGTAATATCTGTAACTGATGAACTGTATTTTGTAAACAATTCTTTACAAATATCGTAACGCTTAATTGTTCTATCGTAATCAAATGAAGTTCTAAAAGTTACAACAGCTAAATTATCGTTTTTAGTTGTCCAGCCAACTAATTCATTATGATTCATTTCGGGCAAAGTATGGTGCCAGCAAAGCATTTTACTATTTTCATTAATTTGCTGTCTGAATCGAACTGCAACACCCTCGGCAGAACCCAATGAATAAATAACAGTAATTTTATCTACTAATAATTTTGCAATTTGCATTGCCTCATTTTTAATTGATGCATTTTCAGTATTAAGTAAAGTAATCGAACTTTTAACTTGAGCCAACAAATCTGTTTTTACAAAACCATTAAACTGAACAATTTTAATTAACTGTATTAAAGAATAACCAATACATGAACGTGGAGGATAACCACCAGGAATAATGATAGTATCATAATTATGTTCAGCTGCCAGCTTTTTAACTTCACCACCACTTGTTACACAAACAATTTGAGCATTTTTAGCAATTGCTTGATGCATGGCTGCAATAGTTTCTTCAGTATTTCCACTATAAGAGGAAATTATAACCAAAGTGTTTTGGTTTACATAAGCTGGTAGTGAATAATCTTTATTTACTAAAACGGGTATTCCACTTTCATTTTGGATTAATTCAGATAAAATTGTACCGCCAATGCCTGAACCACCAAGTCCAGTAACAAGTATATTATGTACGTTTTGTTTTTTAGTTAAAACAGCGTTGTTTGCTATATCGAGTGCCTCTTGTATTTGAGTAGGAAATCTTTCTACTAATGTCTTCATATTTAAAATTGCAATAAGTAAAAATAAGAAAAAATATTGAAGTTTGGAAGTGCTTGATAATCAAATAAATTAATGAATTTTATTCGAGTATTTAATCTATTGGTAGCGCAATTGGCATGGTGATTAACTATGGACTTTTTCACAATTTCAACTATGGAAGGCTGATAACGCAGATCATTAAGGTTTTTAAAGATAATAATGCTAGTTTAACATAATTAATAATTTGCAATCAAGTAATCCGTTAGAACTAAAAAAGTGATTATTTCAAAATGTATTCAGTCTTATTTTTATCTCCACTACTTTTAAATAAATTCAATTCAATTCCTTTTTTTAAGTCCCTACTGGCTGTTGCTGAAGACAAGTCTTTAAACACATTCATATAATCTTTCCTGGTAAATTTCTTCTTTCCTAAAGTGATGAAATGCTCTAACCTATCAATGTCTTTTAATATTCGATTGTTATAAGATAGAATGCTTTCCAAAGATTCATCAATAATACGAAGCATGTATTCAATAAAAAAAGTTGATTTCCCAGCCATATCACTCATAGCAAGTGATTTATAGTAATCTGTTTGTGTTTTGCTAATTAAAGTTTCAAAAGGAAGAAACTCAAATATTGGGTATTCAGACATTAAAATTAAAGTTTGCCATAACCTCCCCATTCGGCCATTTCCATCTAAAAAGGGATGTATAAATTCTATTTCGTAGTGAAAAACACAACTTTTTATTAATGTTAGTTCTTCTGTTTTTTTTAGATATTGAAATAAATCTTTCATCAAATAAGGAACATTATTATGAGGAGGAGCTACATGCTCTATTTTAGCTCCTTTTACTATTCCAACTCCCTGTTTCCTGAATGTTCCAGACCTATCTATTAAACCACTCATTAATTGTTTGTGAGCTTTTAAGAAATGTTTTTCTGATAAATAATTATTTCCACTTAGGCTTTCATAAACTTTAATTGCATTTAAAACTTCTAAAACGTCTTTCTGTGGACCAATAATTCTTTTGTTTTCAATTAAAGCAGTTATTTGCTCTTCTGTTAATGTATTTCCTTCAATTTGCAAAGAGGAATGAATTGTTTTTATCCTATTTTGTTTTCTAAGTTGAGGAGATTGCTTACTTAAGTAATTAGCATTTACCTCTCCAATTTTTTCAGAAATTGAACTTACTAATTTTAAAATTTTAGGAGTAATGTCGTAAGGCGGATTCATTGATAGTATCATTTGATACTATCAAAAATAGTCTTTTTCAACTTAAGTTCAAAATTATAGCTTTATTACGTTACTATTTCATTTCTCACACAATATACAGCAACGTAATTATTATAATTAATTGCTATAGGTAATTGCTATAGTTGCATTTTAAAACACTCTCATTGCAAACGAGGATGAGATGGGGCTATACTATATTTATTTAGGTGGAAGATAAGGTGCCAAAATACCCACATAGTCGTGAGTCATAATACTACCACCAAAAAACAACACAGTAATTGTCGGACCAATTAAAAAAGTCATGAATGGTAGTGCAAAAAACAAAAAGTTTAATAAAGAATTATTAATTCCGTAGTCTGCGTATTTGTTTACAGTTCTTTCAAGATACCCATATTTTACAAAATAGAAATAAAAAATAATTATAAATAATATACATGCTACTAAGTGTGTCAATACTTCAGGTAGTCGATTGTCAGGATCAATCAAATGTAATCTTTCAAACAGTCTAAATATGATTAATATAAGTCCAAAGAATAGTGGATAAATTAAGAAAAATGAATATTGACAAGTATTCCAAATTGAATCTTTTCTATCATTTTCAACTTGCCTTAAATAAAATTTTGCTATAATTAGTCCGAACATTTTTCCATAACCAATTTTTACAAATTCTCAAACATAATAATTTGACTTTTCCATTCTTGAGGAATAACAACGGTTTGGTGAGTTTTATAATTCATACAAACTAATATTGCTTTTCCAAATGCACACAGTTCGGGTTTGCCATTAGTTGTTTTTACTAGTAAATATTCGGTATCAAAACTTTTATTACCTAGTTTACTAATTTTTGTATAGCATACTAGTTTGTCTTCTAATAAAATAGGGAGTTTATACGTAATTTCTGACTTTGCTAAAATCATACTTATTTCTTGCCAATTTATTTTACTTCTAAACACATCATTAAAATACTCTACACGGGCAATTTCAAAATACGTTAAATGATTTGCATTATTTACATGCCCTATTTTATCAACATCCTTAAATCGTATTTGAATTTTAGTTTGATGTTTAAACGTTGAAAGTAAACTTAGAATGTCTTCCATAATTACATTTGACGATTTAAAAGTTGCAAGGCAAAGGTTCTTAAGTTTTCTATTTTTTCGGCATTAGCATAAATTTTACTTAAATGTTCCAAGGCAATATTTGTAAACTTATCAGCTTCTGAAATAGCAATCTGTTTAATATTTAATTGATTATAAATAGCAGTTACTTTAGCAACTTTATCATTTAAACTATCCGAAGTAACTTGCAATAATTTATGTAACTCTTCTTTTTGCAGAGGATTGGCCAACTCAAAGGCTTTTAATAATAGAAACGTTTTTTTATTAGATATGATGTCTCCTCCAACTTGCTTTCCAAATTTTTCATCATCAGCGTAAACATCCAATACATCATCTAAAATTTGAAACGCAATTCCAATATTTTTTCCAAATTCATAAATATGTTTTTGGTTTTCACTTGTTGCATTAGCACAAATAGCACCCATTTGCAAACTACAGCCCAATAATACTGCAGTTTTATATGTAATCATATGAATGTATTCTTCAACACTCACAGTTGTTTGTGTTTCAAAATTCATATCAAATTGTTGCCCTTCGCAAACTTCTAAAGCTGTTTTAGATAACAATTTTAATAAATCACAAATATGAACAGGATTAGATTTAGACAATTCGTCAAATGCTTTCACCATCATACCATCCCCACTCAAAATAGCTATATCAGTATTCCATTTTTCGTGAACCGTTGTACTGCCTCGTCTTAAAGGTGCTTTATCTAAAATATCATCATGTATTAGCGAAAAATTATGAAATAACTCGACTGCTAATGCAGATTGCAAAGCATGATTAGCATTAACATCAAACAAATCGCAACCTACCAAAGTTAAAAGTGGACGCACACGCTTCCCTCCTAAACCAAGTATATAAGCCATTGGCTCATACATTTCTTTTGGTTCAATAGTATTTAATACACCTTGTTGGCTATTAATTGCTTGTGTAAGAATTTGAAGTAAGGGTTGATATGCTTGCACTTTAATTTATTTTGCTTCAGCCATTTTTAATAAATAAGAACCGTATCCACTTTTAGTAAGAGGTGTAGCAATTTTTATTAATTGTTCTTTTGTAATAAAGCCCATTTTAAAAGCTATTTCTTCTATACAACCAATTTTTAAACCTTGGCGCTCTTCAATTACTTGCACAAATTGACCAGCTTGCATTAAAGATGCAAAAGTTCCTGTATCTAACCAGGCAGTTCCTCTATCTAAAATGGAAACTTTTAATTGTTTACGTTTTAAATATTCTTTGTTAACATCTGTAATTTCATATTCTCCACGTGGTGATGGTTTTAAATTTTTAGCAATCTCAACCACAGAGTTATCATAAAAATATAATCCTGGAACTGCATAATTAGATTTAGGTACTGCAGGTTTTTCTTCAATTGACAAAACATTATGATTCTCATCAAAATCAACAACACCATAACGTTCAGGGTCGCTCACATGGTAGGCAAATACAACACCTCCTTCAGGATCATTTATTTTTTGCAACATTCTACCAAGTCCAACACCGTAAAAAATATTATCACCTAAAACTAAGGCAACTTTATCACTCCCAATAAATTTTTCACCAATTACAAAAGCTTGCGCTAAACCATTTGGCACTTCTTGCACGGCATAAGTAAATTTACAACCTAATTGTTCCCCAGTTCCTAATAATCGCTCAAAATTAGGCAAATCCATAGGCGTAGAAATAATTAATATTTCACTTATACCAGCCATCATTAAAACTGATAATGGATAATAAATCATTGGTTTATCATAAATTGGCATCATTTGCTTACTCATTGCCAATGTTAATGGATGTAAACGTGTACCAGAACCTCCTGCTAAAATAATTCCTTTCATATTGTTTTACTAAAATTATAATTTATGCTTAAATATAATTGATTTATTAATTCCTTGCAATAGATATATTTCAAGCTCAATCACTTAATTATCAATTGATTGAGCAATAGATTCTAGAATAATTCCACAAGCAATTTTAATTTCTTCTTCTGTAATTATTAATGGCGGTGCAATTCTCATAGAAAATGTATTAAAAAGAAACCAATCTACTATTAATCCCTTATTTACACAGGTTTCAATAATTTTAAAATTAAGGTCCGTATTTTCAAATTCAACAGATAACATTAAGCCTTTACCTTTAACTGATTTAATTTTTGGATGAACTAATAAAGATTTAATTAAATTCGATTTTTTTTCAACCTCAGCAAATAATTTCTCATTTAATATAGTTTGCAAACTAGCGTATGCCGCTGCGCAGCAAACTGCATTTCCTCCAAATGTATTTATATTTCCTAAAACAGGATTATGTGTAAATTCATTTAATAATTTTTGAGAACTTACAAAACAACCAATGGGCATTCCTCCTCCCATTC
>CALMMX010000369.1 GCA_937868545.1 uncultured Bacteroidota bacterium | reverse complement strand
CCAGGATGAGTTGGAAACCCTTTTATAATTAAAGAAACTGCATCTGCACTAAATGTTTCATTTTCTATATGTCCTAAGGTTTCACCGTCCATGGTATAACCAAAGTCAGCACCTAATTTTTTTATATTTACATTTTCAGTTCCTCTTCCAACCTCTTCATCTGGCGTAAATAGTAAACGTATTTTCCCATGTTTAATTTCTGGGTGCTTCATTAAATAATTTGCTGCATCCATAATTTCTGCTAATCCCGCTTTGTTATCAGCACCTAATAAAGTGGTTCCATCTGCAGTAATAATTGTATTTCCTATTTGTTCAGCTAATGCAGGATGCTCAATAAACTTAATGATTTGAGTTGTGTCATTTGGTAATACAATATCTCCACATTTATAATTTGTGTGTAATATAGGGTTAACATTTTCCCCACTGCAATCTGGCGAAGTATCCATATGTGAGCAAAAACAAATTACAGGAACGTTTTTAGTTGTATTGCTTGGTATTGTTGCGTATACATAACCAAATTCGTCTAACTCAGCATCAGATATTCCAATCTCCAATAACTCTTCAAGTAATATTTTTCCTAAGTTTTTTTGTTTCTCAGTACTCGGACTACTTGTAGATTCTGGATTTGATTGTGTGTCTATTTTTGCGTAACGAATAAAACGATTAGTAACAGTGTGTGTATAGTTTTGAAAATTCATAAAATTGAGATTTAATTGGAATATAAATTTAATGATTTTTAGAGAATAGAAAGTGTTATTTTTTTGCGTGAAGGATTGTAATGGAAAACCCGCAGCAACGAAGGATGCGAGGACTTGCAATGGAAAGCCTGACCCAGCCTGCAACTTTGCTGGGGCACACCCAATGAGTATATTCTTCTTATATTTTTCAATAGGATTTTTGTTGAATAACCATGGAATTGTATATTATAAAATATTTTTTGTTACTTTATAAATTATAATTGCAATATTTTATGTGCGGAATTTCTGGAATAGTTGATTTTAGTTTGAACTCAAATAGTGAGGTTTTACAAGCTATGACAGATACATTAAAACATAGAGGTCCGGATGGAAGTGGTTATGAGTTTTTAATGAATAATAATGCACAAATAGGTTTAGGGCACAGGAGGTTATCAATTATTGATTTAACTGTAACTGGGCATCAACCAATGCAGAGTAATCATTTATGGATAACATTTAATGGTGAGATTTATAATTTTAAAGAAATTAAAAATGAGTTATGTGCATTAGGCCATAGTTTTGCTAGTAATTCTGATACTGAAGTTATTTTAAAATCCTTTGAACAATGGGGAATTACATGCGTGAATAGGTTTGTTGGCATGTTTGCATTTGTAGTTTATGATTCTAAAAACGACGAGGTGTTTTGCGTGAGAGATAGAGCAGGAGTAAAGCCTTTTTATTACTATTGGCATGATAATTTATTTTTGTTTTCTTCCGAATTAAAAGCATTTCATAAACATCCAAGTTTTAAAAAGGAATTAAATTATGATGCTGTTGCTGCATTTATGCAATATGGTAATGTTCCAACTCCTTATTGTATTTTTAATAATTGCAAAAAATTAAAACCTGGTCATTTTCTTAAAATTGATTTAAGAAATAGAACACTAGAACAGAGCCAATATTGGAGTGTATACAATAGTTATAATTTACCGAAGTTAGATGTGTCTTTTTCTGAAGCAAAAACACAAACTGAAGCTATTTTACAATCTGCCTTTGAATACCGCATGGTATCGGATGTTCCTGTAGGAGTGTTTTTGAGTGGAGGCTATGATAGTACATGTGTTGCGGCTTTGCTTCAAAAAAACAGAAGTGAAAAGCTAAAAACTTTTACTATTTCAGTACCAGATATTGGATTAAACGAGGCACCTTATGCCAAGGAAATAGCAAAGCATTTAGGAACCGAGCATAACGAATACGAGTGTTCGCAAAAAGAAGCATTAGATTTAATAACTGATTTACCATATTATTATGATGAGCCGTTTGCAGATAGTAGTGCAATACCAACTACTTTGGTTTGTTTAATGGCTAAAAAACATGTTACTGTTGCTTTGAGTGCAGATGCTGGAGATGAAGTGTTTGCGGGTTATAATAGATATGACTATATAATGAGGTATGGAAATAAATTAAATAGTTTGCCATCATTTATTAGAAAAGGAGCCGCAGGAGCAATGAACTTAGTTTCTGCTAATAGTATACCAGTTTTAAAACATAAGTACAATTTTGCAAACCGCTACGAAAAGTTAAAATCAGTTTTAAAAGATCCCTCTCCGCAAAATTTAATGTTGAGTTTAGCTGCTCAGTTTGATGATAAGCAATTAAAGGCATTAATGAAATCTGATTTTAGTAATCTGCAAACGGCTTATTTATCTAAGGAATTGCAAAGTAAAAATTACACGCCATTAAGTTATATGATGGCTGTTGATTATCAAACGTATTTAGTAGATGATATTTTGCAAAAAGTAGATAGAGCTTCTATGACAGCGAGTTTGGAAGGCAGAGAGCCTTTTTTAGATCATAGAATTATAGAATGGGCTGCTCAATTGCCAGATGATTATAAATACAAAGATGGAATAAAAAAATACATTCTAAAAGAAATTGTGCATCAATATGTACCTAAAACATTGATGGATAGACCTAAAACGGGTTTTGCTATTCCTATAGAACATTGGTTAAGTAATGAACTAAAAGAACAGGTAATCTTTTATTTAAATGACCAAAAAATTGTTGAGCAAGGTGTTTTTAAATTAGAGTATGTGAAACAGATAAAGAACAATTTTTTTAATGGAAAAAAAGAATATGCTGTTAAAATTTGGACATTATTAATGTTTCAAATGTGGTACGAAAAGTGGATGTAAGTTAAGTTATTTATGTTCCGTAGTTTTCAAAAACTCATTCATTTTTTTTATAGCAAGCCCTCTATGTGATATGTGAGCTTTTTCCTCTAAAGTCATTTCGCCAAATGTTTTGTTGTATCCATCTGGAACAAAAATGGGATCATAGCCAAATCCCAAAGTTCCTCTTTTTTCATTAATAATTGTACCAGTTATTATGCCTTCAAATAAATATTCTTTGTTATCAATTATTAAAGCTAGAACAGTTTTAAAATGAGCTTTTTTGTTTTCTTTATTTGTTAAATTATCAAGTAGTTTGTTCATGTTATCATTGTCACTTTTATGTTCGCCAGCATAGCGTGCACTGTAAACGCCAGGCTCACCATTTAAGGCATCTACTAAAAGTCCGCTATCATCAGCAAAACAATTAGTTTGAGTTTTATGAAAAATAGTTTTAGCTTTTAACAATGCATTTCCCTCAATGGTAACTTCATTTTCAATTATCTCATCATTAAAGTTTATGTCAGATAAACTTAACAAATTAATGTTTTCTGGCATTAGGCTTTTTACTTCTTTTACCTTATTTTTGTTATGTGTGGCAAATATGAGTTGCATAGTGTTTTTTTGGTAAAGATAGTTATATGGAGTTTGAAATAAAACCACAAAATAAATTTAGTTTAGGCATAAAAGAATTGTGGGATTACAGGGAATTGTTTTATTTTTTTACTTGGCGTGATGTTAAAGTAAAGTATAAGCAAACCGTTTTTGGCTTTTTATGGGCCATACTTCAGCCTGTATTTATGACTTTGGTGTTTACTCTGTTTTTAGGAGATTCAATTTCACAAAAAACTAGCATGCAAATTCCTTATCCAGTTTTTGCTTTAAGTGGCATGTTACTTTGGGGCATATTTAGTGGTGGAATGAGTAATGCAGCTAATAGTATGGTTACAAATGCTAATATTATTAAAAAAATATATTTTCCTCGTTTAATAATTCCTATTTCATCTATTTTAGTTGCATTAGTTGATTTTGTAATTGCACTTTTAGTATTTGTTGTGGTATTGTTTTTTTATAAAGTTGAGATTAATTACATAAACTTATTATGGTTGCCAGTAAGCGTTTTTATAACTTGTATTTCAGCAATGGGAATGGGTACTTTGTTGGCAGCCTTAAATATTAAATTTAGGGATGTGCGTTACATAATTCCTTTTTTAGTTCAGGGTTTATTGTTTTTAACACCTGTATTGTTTCCAACAACAATTTCTAATAATTTAATAGTAAAGTTTGTTCTTAAAATAAATCCTATGTCGGGGGCATTAGAATTGATGAGAGGTATTTTTAATGGGTATGAAATTAATTTTGAAACGGTTGCATTAAGTTTAATATCATCGTTAATTTTATTTATTATAGGAATAATTTACTTTAGAAAAACAGAAAGTTATTTTGCGGATTTAGCATAAAGTAACAAGTACAAAATAATTAAGCACACATTGAAACCAATTTTAGAAATACAAAACGTAAGTAAGAAGTTCAGAATTAATCATGAACAGCAACCTTATTTGAGTTTAAGAGATTCTATAACTAATATTTTTAAATCTAAAAATTCAATGGAAGATTTTTGGGCATTAAAAGACGTTAGTTTTAATGTGGAACAAGGCGATACAATAGGAGTTATTGGTAAAAATGGAGCGGGAAAATCTACCCTGTTAAAAATATTATCAAAAATTACACCTCCTAGTTCTGGTAAAATAATTGGTAGAGGAAGAATTGCCTCTTTATTAGAGGTTGGTACAGGTTTTCATCCTGAATTAAGTGGAAGAGAAAATATTTTAATGAATGGTTCTATTTTAGGAATGCGCCGTTTTGAAATATTGAAAAACTTTGATGCTATTGTTGATTTTGCTGGTGTAGAAAAATTTATTGATACTCCCCTTAAACATTACAGTAGTGGCATGCAATTGCGTTTGGCATTTGCAGTTGCAGCATTTTTAGAGAATGAAATTTTAATTATTGATGAAGTACTAGCAGTTGGTGATGCGGAATTTCAAAAAAAATGTATGGGTAAAATGGAAGATGTAAGTAAAAGCGGTAGAACCATTTTATTTGTAAGCCATAATATGCCAGCCGTTAAATCGTTATGCACAAAAGGCGTGGTATTGCAAAAAGGAACTGTAAGTTATAGCGGACCAATATCAGAATCTATTAATCAGTATTTAACTACAGATAATTATGAAGATAAAAATTTGGAGTTAATAGAAAAAAGAAGAGGAAATAAGAAAGTTATTTTTTCTAAGTTTAATGTTACAACTGAATCTAATAGCTTATCAAATAATATTTTAACTGGAGATACCATTGAGTTACACTTTACTTTAAAAATTTCAGATGCTACTGTTTCAAATATTGATGTTGGGTTTTCATTACATGATATTTATGATGAAATGATTACCTGCAATTATAGTTCGTATCAAAATCAAGTGTTTAAGATTGATGGCGATAACTACATGAAAGTAAGATTTAAAATTTATGATTTTCCTTTTTTACAAAGTAAGATATTTGTAAAAGGTAGAATTGTTGTGGATAACGAGGAATCTGATTGGCCACAAGAAAATATCGGTTCATTATCTGTAGAACAAGGTGATTTTTATGGAACTGGAAGATTTGAAGAAATGAAAATTCCTTATTTGTTGAAAGGAGATTGGAAATCATGAAACGAGTTTTGATTTCGATTATAGATAAATGTGTCCCCTATAAGTTTAAGGAATATATTTTTAATAGATTTATTCAAGAGAAACACTTAAGTATGTCTTTTTCGCAAGAAGGAGAAGATTTGGTGTTGAATCGTTTTTTTGCTGACAAAACTAATGGCTGTTTTGTAGATGTTGGAGCGCATCATCCCTTTAGATTTTCAAACACTTATTTATTTTATACAAAAGGCTGGAGAGGCATTAATATAGATCCGCTACCTGGCGCAATGGATTCGTTTAAAAATCACAGAGAAGAAGATGTAAATTTGCCTTATGGAGTATCATCTAACGAAGGCGAACTGGTTTACTATAGTTTTAATGAGCCAGCTTTAAATACCTTTTCTAAAGAGAAAGCCGATGAATATTTAAATCACAAAACGTATAAATTAAAGGAACAAATTACTTGTAAAGTTTTGCCATTAAAGCAAATTTTAGACACTCATTTAAAAGAAAATAAGCACATTGATTTTTTAACCATAGATTGCGAAGGACTTGATTTAGAAGTATTGCAATCAAATGATTGGCAAAAGTACCGACCTACTATTGTATTAGCTGAATCACACACATCTAGTTTGTCAAATATTGAAAGTTGTCCAATTTATAATTTTATGAAAACTGTTGGATATACATTGCATTCAAAAACGCATTACACTTATTTTTACCAAGATTCAACATGTTAAACACCCCTGTTTTATTTCTAATTTTTAATAGACCTGATACAACAGATAAGGTGTTTAATGCTATTAGAAAAGCGCAGCCTAAGCATTTGTATGTAGCAGCAGATGGGCCACGTGTTGGAAATGTGACAGATATGGAATTATGTAATTCTACAAAACAAATTATTGATAAGGTAGATTGGCCATGCGAGGTAAAAACGCTTTACAGAACTACAAATTTGGGCTGTGGAAAAGCCGTATCAGAAGCTATTACATGGTTTTTTAATCAGGTTGAATATGGCATTGTGTTGGAAGATGATTGTTTACCAGAGGGTTCATTTTTTGAGTTTTGCGAAACTATGCTGATAAAATATAAAGATGATTCTAGTAAAGCTGTTGTGTGTGGTACCAATTATTTGTATACAGGAATAAAAGAATTTAATGATGATTATTTCTTATCTAAATTTTCACCAATTTGGGGCTGGGCAAGTTGGAGTAGGGTAATAAATAAGATTGAATGGGATGTAGATAAATTGCGCCCTATGTATGATGAATCCAGTTTTGTAATTTTGTTTAAAGAGAATGATAAAATTGCAACATGGTTGTATTCAATTATTAAATTGACTTTTGAAAATAAGCTTGATACATGGGATACCATTTTTGTTTATAATTTGATTTTATCAAAAACTAAAAATATTGTTCCAATTAAAAATCAAATTTCAAATATAGGAAATTTAGGAACTCATACTAGTAATGACAGCACTCCTAATCTATTTGCGCAAACTTATGAAATTAAATTTTCGAATAACTTAAATTGTAGAACAGATAGTCTTTATAAAGTAACAATGTACAAGAACATTGAAGATATAGTTTTCCCTAAATCATCAATATATTCTAGAATTAAAGATTTAGTTTCAAAGTTATGCAGATAAAAAAGAATAATTTAGTATTTAAGGGAACTCGTTTTTTAAAGAGAAAAATAGTTAATTTCCGATTTTTTAAGGTAAGAATTATAGAAAATGTTTTTAAAAGAAAGAATAAAAAATCTGTACTAATATCATATATTACAACACCCTTTGTTTCAAAACTATCCTTTTCACATACAAACCAGCAAGAATGTTATACTATAGCAAGTATATTTGACGAGCTTGGATATAATGTAGATGTTGTTAATTATGATGATAGAGATATTAAAATCGATTATTCTAAATATTCAGTATTATATGGATTAGGAGATCCAATAGAAAATTATTACTTATTAAACAAGATAGGTAAAACTGTTGTTATGTTGTATATGCCTGGTTCATATTTGCAGTATAGTAATAGTTTATGTGCAAAGCGTGTAAAGGAATTTTATCAAAAAACAGGTTTGTTTTATCCTAATGCTGCTCGCATAGTTGCAAGTAATTGGACATGGTCTCATCATATGGCCGATTTGCTTATTGTATTAGGAAACAAAACGGTTGTTGATACTTATAGTCAATTAGAGCATCATAATATTAAAAATTTAAATGCTTTTTTTTATAGAAATAATACAATTGATATTTCAAAAAAAGATTTTGATAAAGCAAAAAACAATTATTTGTGGTTTGGTAATTCAGGCTCTATTCATAAAGGTTTGGACCTTGTGTTAGACTATTTTTCTAATAACCACGAATGTACTTTACATGTTTGTGGAGTTGATGAAGCAGAAACTACCACTATTTTTAAAACTGCTTTTGCAAAATCAAATATTATAAATCATGGTAGGGTTGATGTTATGGGGCAAGAATTTGCTAATATTATGATGAAATGTGGATTTTGCGTATACCCTTCTGTATCAGAAGGAGGTGCAGTTTCTGTCTTAACTTGTATGGGTAATGGAGGTTTATATCCTATTATAACAAAATCAACTGGCTTGGATTGTTTTGAAAATGTAATTGAAATGAATACAATAACGTTGGATGAATTTACAAAAGCAATTGAAAAATCTAGAAGTATTACAGCAATTGATTTGAAAGTTCATTCAATAGAAATTTCCAATAAAACCAAAGAATTATACACATTAGATAATTTTTATTTAAATTTAAAACAAATACTACAATCTAGTTTATAATATCATGAACTGTAAAATATGTGACTCAAAGACAAATCAAATTTTTAAAGCAAAAGTGCTTTTGAAATATGACGTTGCATATTATCAGTGCAATCAGTGCGAATTTATTCAAACAGAGAATCCTTATTGGTTAAATGAAGCCTACCAAAACGCCATATCTAATTTGGATTTGGGTTTGATTTATAGAAACTTAAATAATGAAAAGATAGTTTCAAAGTTCATTAATAAAACCTTGAATCCAAGTTCAAAATTTATTGATTATGGCGGAGGTTACGGAATGTTTGTAAGAATAATGCGCGATAAAGGCTTTGATTACTACAGACAAGATTATTATTGTGAAAATTTGTTTGCCAAGTTTTTTGATGTAACTGATTTACCTGAAAATACTAAGTTTGAGCTTTTAAGTGCATTTGAGGTATTTGAACATATTGAAAATCCTAAGTTGGAAATAGAGAAAATGTTAAAGTTCTCAGACACTATTATTTTTTCTACTGAAATACAACCTCATTCAAATCCTAATACAAATAATTGGTGGTACTTTATTCCAGAAACTGGGCAGCATATTTCATTGTATTCTAAAAAATCTTTAGAGGTTTTAGCCAAATCAATGGGGTTAAATTATTACGGAACCACTACAATACATGTGTTTAGTAAGAAGAATTTGCATTTTACTTTTAATGACAATTTCGTTAATAGTTTTTTTAATAAACTAAATAGAGTAGCTAATAAAGAAAGGCCTTCCTTATTAGGCAAGGATTTCGAAACAGTGAGGAAGAAATTACAATCAGATTCTAACTAATATTTTTAGTTCTTAATTACCTTCTTATAAACTTCTAAAGTCTTTTTAGCAGTAAGTTCCCACGAAAATTTCTTATGCTGTTCTATTCCCTTTTCAATTAATTGTTTTCTTTTGTCATTATTATATATAACAGAAGCTATTGCATTTCTTATGGATAGTGCATCTTTGGGCTCAAAATAAGCAGCGGCATCACCACCAATTTCTGGTAACGAACTTGTATTGCTTAACAGGGCAGGGCATTCACAGGCAAATGCTTCTAAAACTGGAATTCCAAATCCTTCATATAAAGAGGGAAAAATAAAGGCTAGAGCGTGATTATATAAATAAGCTAATTGCACATCATTTACATAATATTGATGCAATTGCTTTTCAATTCCTAATCTGTGAAAAAATGCAAGCTCATTTTTATTAAAAGGAATGCCAGTGCATACAACATGTAAAGCTGGATCTTTTTCTAATAACGGAACAATAGATGTTATGAAAAAATAAAAATTCTTATATGTTAATCTGCTTCCAACAAATAGTAAGTAGTTATTTGGTAGGTTGTTTAATTCAACTTGTTTTCCAGCAAAGGTCTCTTTGTTTAATGAATTTGCAAGGTAAACAACATCAATTTTATTTTCGTTAATATTAAAAATAGTTACAATATCTCTTTTTGTATTTTCTGATATGGCAATTATTTTTGAGGCTTTTTCAAATATCTTTTTTTTGTTTTTACTTACAGGGCTGTTTAACGATAAATGTTCAGGAAAGATTTCATGAATCATATCGTAAGCCGTAACAACAAAGGGTTTATTACCTATTTAATCTAAATAATAAATATTGTAGTATGTAGGATTAAATAAATCAAAATGCCCTTTTTTTATACATTCAATTGATAGTTTTTTATTGGCATTTATTTTATCGTTGCCAGTAAGTTTATTTTTTAAATGTAACAACTTACCTTTCCCTTTAAAATTTATTCCGTATAAAAATTCATTGTAAAAATTGTAATCACCTAATATTTGATTTTTAAAATGTGGGGCGTTTTTTAAATACTCGTTGCTAGTATATTTTATCGATAATTCGGGATTTACACCGTCCGAATTTTTAAAGTGTGAAATTAGTTCATGGAAATAACGAGATATACCACCAATTTTTTGTTCTTCAAATGTTTGATAGTCAAATAGAATTTTCATATTTCACAATAATAATTAAATTTTTTTATATTCTTCAATTGATTCTTTTGCGACAGAGTAGTTTTGATCTGTTGTTGCTAATATATCTGTATAATAAATTGTTCTGTTTTGTGAATTTTTAGCCATAGAATAAACATATGAATTTAATTTTGTGAGGGTTTCAAAATTTGATTCTTCTGTTATGAAGTTTCCGAAATTATCAAAAATAAAAATGTGATTATATCCGATTTTTGAAAGCTGTAAGTATAAATCTTTGAAGCCAGAAACTTGAAAGTCTTCATTAATATCATTTTCCCAATATAATATTGGTTGTGATTCTTTTAATATTTTTTCTGCTGAATTTAAAACATCATAATCAAATCCGTCAACGTCTACTTTAATTAGAATAATTTCAGAATGGTCCTCAATGATTTTATCCAATCTTATAGGCATTGATGATGTTGTTTTTTTTGAAATATTAACGCTAGCAGTACCATTAAGTGTGTGGTTTAATTCTCCAGAATATAAACCTGTTCCAATAAAATTTTTAAAAATTTTTATTTTATTTTTATCTGTATAATGTAAGATGTTTTTTTCTAAATAGGGGAAGTATAAGCTAGATGGCTCAAAACAAAAAATAGGGTTTTCGCATTCTTGTGTAATTGCAATTGTAGTATCTCCGATATTTGCACCAACATCTATTATTATTTTATTTGAGCTAATTTTTTTACAAAGTATTGGTAAAAATCTATCATAAAGTTTATATTTTTTTTGATAAATTGGTAATGCATGACCTTTTGGTATTAGGATTTCATGTTGGCCAATTTTATAAGTGGTTTTATGCTTTGTAATTTTTTTTATAATGGATTTTAAACCAGTTTTTAAATTCATATATTGTTTATTTAGAAATAATTATTTTTTATTGATATTGTTGATAGAGTAATAATTTAAAATTTCAGTTAAACTTTCTTTTATTGAATAGTTATTCTTCCAACCAGTATGATTTTTTATTTTTTCATTACAACCAATAATTATTTTGTTATCATTTGGTCTTATAATTTTTTCATTTACCACTATTTTAACATTTATGCTTAAAATATTAGTCATAATACCAATAATTTCTTTTAATGAAATGCCATTTCCAGTACAAATATTATATACTTCACCCGATTTTCCTTTTTCAAATAATTTATAGTAGGCATCTACAACATCTCTAACATCTACAAAATCGCGAATTACAGAAATATCTCCAACTGTTAGTTGGTTGCTTTCTGGATTGATGTTAATTGTATTTAATTGTTTTGCAAATGATGGTATAACAAAAGAATCTTTTTGTTTAATGCCAATGTGATTAAAAGATCGTGTTAAAATGATGTCTAGCCCAAAACCATCTGCATAAATTTTTGATAGCATTTCTTGCGAAACTCTTGCTACAGCATACGGACTTATGGGATTAAGAGCATGAGTTTCTTTTAATGGTACATCTGTTGGGTTTACATTCCCGTATTCTTCAGAGGAACCAATTGAGAGTATTTTTGTTTGTAATTTTGAGGCTCTAACTTCTTCTAAAATATTTAAAAATATATTTGTGTTATTAGTATAGCTCGTATGTGGGTTTTCCCAACTGTAAGCAACACTACTATATGACGCAAGGTGTAAAATGTAATTTGGTTGTACCTCTTGCAATACTTGTTTTACATCATTTTGATTTAGTAAATCTACTTTTTTAAAAGTACAAGTAATGTAAGAGTAATTTTTGTAATTAAAATTAGGTTCAATAACATCTATGCCAGTTATAATGGCATTTATTTTATTGTTTTCTAAGTATTCTAAAAAGTGCCAACTTACAAAGCCAGAAAAACCAGTTATTAGATATTTTTTTAACATTCTGTTGAGCTATTGTTTTCCTGTAAATTTTAACAATTTTATTATGTTAAAATTGTAGTTCAAATATAATTATTTTGGTTAGATTTGAGTAATTAGTGTATTAAAGTTAATGAATTTTCTAAAGATTTCTATAGTTACTCCTTCATTTAATCAGGGCGATTTTTTAGAAGAAACAATTCTTTCTGTTTTAAATCAAAATTACCCAAATTTAGAATACATAATTATTGATGGTGGTAGTACAGATAATAGTGTGGAAATTATTAAGAAATATGAAAAGCATTTAAAATATTGGGTTTCTGAAAAAGATAGTGGTCAAAGTGAAGCAATAAATAAGGGCATTAAACAAGCCACAGGTGATATAATAAACTGGCTGAATAGCGATGATTTATTTATGCCTTCTACACTTTTTAAAATACATGAGTTTTTTTTAAATGCAAGTTCAGATATTGGCGTAATACATGGCGGAACACTGTTATTTAATAACAAAGGCGATTTGAATTTTGATTATGGTTATAAAGATCCTACAATCGAAAGGTTTTTGAGTGGTATGTCATTTTCTCAACCAAGCGCTTTTATTAGGAAAATTTATATTGATAAAATTGGCGCCTTAAATGAAAACGCACATTATGGTATGGACTACGATGTGTATTCTAAATTAGCTTTGGTTTCTCAGTTTGTAAAAGTGGATGAATGTTTTTCTAAATACCGCATTCATTCAAACAGTAAAAGTGTGTCTCAAAATCATTTATTTATAAATGATTGGATTGATGTTTTTGCTAATATTTTAAACAATTTTAATAAGAAGGAACTTTTATTAAAGTTTGATGATTTAAGTTTGAAGGTTGATAAATCTAAATTTGATGTGTTTAAATTTGATTCTAATGAAGTTGATATAAATTGGGATTTAACATTTTATTATTTTTTATCATATGTATTAAAATCAGATTATTTACATAACAATTTCAATCGTGCCAAAACAATCTCAGCTTATATAAATAAACATTATGCAGTTAATATAAATGCCGATTCTGAAATTAAGTTAATTAGTAATAGATTAAATTTATTTCCAGTTTTTATTATTAAATTAATTAGAAGGCTAAAGAATAATTAGCATGAATGTAGCATTTTTTTCTTCACATATTAATAAGTCGCTGCAATGGGAGTGGTTATCTAAAGGCTTAATTGATTCTAAGGAGTTTAAGGAAATAGTGCACGTAATATTTTATGATTTTAATGCAACTGCAAAACCTAGTTTGGTTTCAGACCTAGAGAAATTAAACATGACGGTTTATGCAATTCCAATAAAAAATAAATGGTCGTATTTTTCTGCAGTAAAGCAATCAAAACGCATTTTAAAAAAGCATAATATTCAATTAGTGCATACTACTTTGCCACATGGTAATTTATTTGGCCAAATAGCAGCCTATTTAGCGGGTGTAAAGCATAGAGTAAATACATGTGAAAATGCAAGTTGGGCTTTTGATCATGATAATTTTACACAAAAATTAATTGACAAAATTACTTTTAAACTATCTTCTATTACTGTTACTGGTTCCGACAGTTCTTATGAATACTTAGTCTCTAAATGGAAATTAAATCCTGAAAAAATGGATATGATTTATCATGGAATTGACGAAAATGCGTATAGAGATATTTCAATTGAAAGAATAAATAAGGTAAAAGAATCTTTGCAATTAAATCCTAAGGATTTCATTATTGGAATGATTTCACGATTGGAATTATGGAAAGGCCATGAATATGCTATTAGAGCCATGGTAAATATAAAAGTTAAATACCCAAATATTAAATTATACATATTCGGTTCAGAAGGAAAAGATAAGGAAACAATATTTAATTTGATTAAAGAATTGAAATTGGAGGATACAGTCTTTTATAAAGGCTTTATTAATGATCCTATTGCTTTGCTACAATTATTTGATATTCATATCCATATTCCTGTAAATAAGTATGTAGAAAACTGTGGTATTTCTATCATTGAAGGAATGATAAGCAGAAAGCCTCAAATACTTACTAAATCTGGTTATTCATTTCAGTCGGCAAAACATTTAATAAACAGTTATGTGGTTGATTATTGCAATGCGCAAGAAGTTGAAGTAGCAATAGAAACACTTTATTTAAATTCCCAATTGAGACAACAGTTAGCTGATGCAGCTTATCAAACTGCAATTGATGAATATTCAATGGAAATAAAAACTAAAAAGCATATTGAGCTTTATAAAAAATTATTGCGCGTAAAAGATTAATGAGGATTAAGGGAATAGATTTTTTGAGAGGTATTGCCATTTTACTTGTTATTGGTAGGCATTTAGGTGAAATACCAAATTCACTAAATAATTATAGCAGTACAATGTTAAAAGCTTGGAAGTTAGTTGGCTGGATTGGTGTTGATTTATTTTTCGTTTTAAGTGGCTTCCTAATTTCATCCATCATTTTTAATAAAATAAAAAACAACAATTTTAGCATTTCAGATTTTTATAAAAAAAGGTTTTTAAAGATTTATCCTTTATTTTTAATTGTTTTGATATTGCCAGTGTTTTTTTTAAATAATGTACCTATAAAATCAATACTTTCTGAATTATTTTTTATGCAAGGCTATATAACTGGGTTATGGCAACATACATGGTCACTTTGCGTTGAAGAACAATTTTATATTTTATTTCCTGTAATTGTTTTGTTGTTAGTAAAAGCAAATGCCTTAAAAAAACTTCCATACATATTAATAGTAATGTGTATTCTTGTAATAGTAATGAGAGGGGGATCCTATACTGGAGCGCCATTATTTACACAAACTCATTTAAGAATTGACACTATTTTATGGGGTGTTTTTGTGGCGTATTTTTATTTATATAATAAAAATTATTTTGATGTGCTTTTTAGGTATAAAAATGGTTTCGTTGTTGGAGCTTTATTGCTTATTGCTTTTGCTATTATTTTATTTGTAAAATTAACGTTTGTGTTTCAACTTATTGGATTTAACTTATTGGCAATTGGATTTAGTATCTTTTTACTATTATCAATAAAAGTGGAACGTTTTAATAATAGTTTTTTTGACAGAGTGTTTAATATGATTTCACATATTGGTACTTGCAGTTATTCCGTTTATTTGGTTCATATTCCGCTTAATCTGTTAATTTTGTCTTTTTCTTTTAGTAAAACCGAATCGTATAATTATTATATAGCTAATAGTATATATATTGTTTGTAGTATATTAGGCGGAATTTTAATAAATAAATTTATAGAACAACCAATACTTAAGTTAAGAAATAAATATATTTTATAATGTTATTTTCTGTAGTAATTCCAACATATAACAGAGCACACTTAATTTCAGACACTATAAAATCTGTTCTTAATCAAACGTATCAAAATTTTGAAGTTATAGTTGTAGATGATGGAAGTACCGATAATACTGAAGAAATTGTGAAATCAATTGAATCAGATAAATTGTTCTATTATAAAAGAGAGAATAGTGAAAGAGGCGCTTCAAGAAATTATGGCTTAAAAGTTAGTAAAGGTGATTATATTAATTATTTTGACTCTGATGATTTTATGATGACTAATCATTTGCAAGTGGCATTTGATACAATTTCAAAATATAATTATGATCTATTTCATTTGGGTTACAATATAATTGATGATAAGGGACATTTATTGAAAGAATTCAGATACACCTCTGAAGTTAATGATAAACTTATTGCTGGTAATCTATTAAGCATAAATCCTATGTTTTTAAAGAGAAGTATAGCTCTTGAGAATATGTTCTCAGAAAACCGCGCTATTTCTGGCTTAGAAGATTGGGAGTTATGGTTAAGGATTGCTGTAAAACACCCTATAAAAACAGTGGAAATTGTTACTTCGAGTATAATTAACCATGAATACAGGAGTGTTTTACAAACTGAAAAAGATAATTTAATTGCACGCGTTATTTCATTCAAAGACTTAGTTGTACAAAACAAGGCTATTGTGAATTATTATAATGGCAAAATGCATTTGTTCGAAGAAAGTTGCCTTACATATATTTCATTGCATTTGGCACTTACAAAAAAACACCGTTTATCTGCATTAAATTATATGTTTAAGGGTATTTTAAAGAACCCATTATTTATTTTTAAAAGACGATTTTTGGCAATAGTTAAACATTGTATAATATAATAAATTTGGGAAGAGATAGAAATATACTTGTAGTAACCCAATGGAATTTTAATGATCCGTTAATTCAAACGTATACGTTGCCATATGTGAAAATATTTTCACAGTATTTTAAGTCAACTACTTTGGTTTGCTTGAATCCAACTTTAAAAGTTAGGAACGAATTCACTGTCAACGGTGTTAAAGTAATTGAATTACCCTTTCAAGCAATTACTTCAAGCAATTTTTTGAAAATTTATTTTAGTTTAAGTAAATTAGTTTCTCAGTTGTCAATTACTCATTTGCACTCTTGGTGCACAACTGCTGGTTCATTTGGATATTTGCTTAAAAAATTTTATGGTAAAAATTTGCATCTTGTTATTGATAGTTTTGAGCCTCATGCCGAGGCAATGGTTGAAAATGGCGAATGGAGCGCTAATTCAATTAAGTTTAAGTTTTTATTTTACCTCGAAAAGCTTCAAGCAAAAAATGCAAATACCTTGATTTTTGCAGCAGATGGTATGCAAGAGTATATTAAATCAAAATACAATCATATAGCAACTAATTTTTATGTTAAACCTGCCTGTGTTGATTTTACTTTATTTAATAGTACTAACACTAAAAACACATTGTTGTTAAACGAACTTTCACTTTGTAATAAAATAGTAGCCGTTTATGCAGGTAAATTTGGTGGTATTTATCTTGACAAAGAAGTGTTTGAATTTATTAAACAGTGTATAAAACATTGGGGAGATAGTTTTAGATTTTTATTATTGAGCAATATTGCCGATGAAGAACTATCCTCATGGTTAAAAACCTATAGTATAGAACCAAAGTATGTAGTTAAAAAATTTGTGCCACACGCTCAAGTTGCTAATTATATTGGACTGGCAGATTTTGCGCTAACACCCGTAAAGCCAGTTCCTACCAAGCGCTATTGCACTCCCATTAAAAATGGTGAATATTGGGCAATGGGTTTGCCAATAGTTATTACAAATAATATTTCTACCGATTCTGAGATAATTAAATCTAATGCAATTGGTAGTGTATTTACCGATTTATCTATTACTTCATATCAAAAATCTGTTATTGAGATTGATAAATTGTTAAATCAAGAATCTAAACAGGATTTATCAGATAGAATTAAAATAGTAGCCAATTCTTATCGAAATTTTGATATTGCAATTAAGGTTTATAAATCCATTTATTTGACTAATAATTCAGTAAATTAAATTATATTTGAACCCTATTATGCATTTATTATATATCGATCCAGGAACAGGAAGTTTATTACTTCAATTAATAATTGGAGGCGTTGTTGCTTCAACTTTATTTTTTAAGAATCTTTGGATTAAATTTTTTTCGATTTTTAAAAAGAAGGATAATTCTAAATCAAAATAGTTATGGAAAAGTGCGTTCAGCATAATTCTTCTTTTAGAGATACGGATGCCGTAGTTGTTAAACACAATAATGAAATTATTAGATTTATTTTTGAATCATATAAAGTAAATTTCGATGCATTCGAAAGTTCAGGATTGCTTACTCAGTTACATAATAACAATCAACTTATAACGCATACTGAAATCACAAAAGATAAATGGCCTCCAAATTCTTTTGAAAAGGTTTATAAAGTTATTCAACCAAGCCTTGTTCCTTTTATTTCTTATCCTTATGAGTGGAGTTTTTCTCAATTAAAAGAAGCTGCACTTTTAACAATTAATATCCAGTTAGAGGCATTAGAAAAAAATATGTCTTTAAAAGATGCAACAGGTTTTAACGTTCAGTTTATAAATGGTAAGCCTGTTTTTATCGATACCACTTCTTTTCAAATGTATAAAGAAGGCGAGCCCTGGGAGGCGTATAAGCAATTTTGTCAACATTTTTTAGCGCCTCTGTTTTTTTATAAATACAACAATCATCATCTTATTAAATTATTGTGGTCAAATATTGATGGCATTCCTTTAATGGCTGCATCTAAAGCATTGCCATATAAAACAAAATTTATTTTTTTTGTTTGGACTCATATTCATTACCACGCTAAGTTAGAAGCCAAGTATAGTTCTGGGGCTGATTTTAAGGGTACAAAACTTAAGATGTCTAAAGATAAATTGAAGGCATTTTTATTATTTATAAAAAATGGAGTAGAGAAAATAGAATTACCAAAATCACAAACAGAGTGGTCTGATTATTATCAAACCTTTTCCTATTCCACTAATTCTTTTAAGCAAAAACAAAGTCTTGTAGATAGCTTTTTGAAAAAAATAAATTCAAAACAAGTTTTAGATGTAGGTTGTAATGAAGGTGAGTTTTCTGTAATTGCTTCTCAAAATGCGGAAAATGTTGTTGCAGTTGATTTTGATTACCTAGTAGTTGAAAAGCTTAGTAGAAATCTTAAAAAAAATGGCATTGAAAACATTTTGCCTTTAATTTTAGATATATCAAATCCTACACCTGCAATTGGCTGGGCAAATACAGAGCGTCAGTCTTTTTTTGAACGAGCAAAATTTGATTCGGTTTTGGCTTTAGCTGTTATACACCATATTTGTATAGGTAATAATGTTCCTTTAGATAAAGTGGCATCTTTATTTGCATCATTATGTACTAATTTAATAATTGAATTTGTTCCTAAAGATGATTCTCAAACTCAAAAATTGTTGATTACTAAAAAGGATGTTTTCTATAATTATACAATTGATAACTTTAAAATTGAGTTTCAAAAATATTTTAAAATTGTAAGTTCAGAAAATATTGAAGAATCCAATCGTGTACTTTATTTAATGACAAAGCATGCGTAAGTTCTTATTACAAAATCCCTTACATACTTTTTTACTGATATTCTTTCTATCATTTTTTTTGTTTGCCGAGAATACTGATTTGGTGAAGCTCCATATGATGAAGCGCACTTTGATATTGGGAACTTTAGTTGCCACCTTGTTATTTTTTGCATTTTATTTTATTATAAAGGAACGCGTAAAAGCCGGACTAATTACAACGTTTATTTTGTTAGCATTGTTTAATTATGGCGTTTTATACGATTTTTTAGAAGGTCTTTATTATAAAGGGTTTTGGCCCTTCCATAATATTCATAGGTATTCGTTACTACTTATGATGGTTTATATTATTGGTATTACTTGGTTTATTGGTAAAAAAATAGTTATAGGAAATAAAATAAATTATTTTTTAAATATTTTAATTGTATCACTTACTGTTTTTAATATTTTGCGTGTTGTTTTTAATCAAAACAATACTAATAAAGAAACAGAGCTTGTTGAAATTGCTAAGAAAGACACTTCATTTACTCAACGTCCAAATGTATATTTTCTTGTGTTAGATGGTTATGCAAATCAGCATATTTTAAAGAAGTATTATAATTATGATAATAAAGATTTTATAACATTTCTAGAGAGTTATAATTTTTACATAGCAGATAGTTCAGCTTCCAATTATTTCTCTACAGCACCATCTTTGTCTTCAACTTTAAATATGGATTATCATATAAACGATAATCATGATTATGTGAGTAAGATGAGAGAAAACAAAGTGTTTTCTCAGTTTCAAAATTATGGATATAAAACCTATCGCTTAGAGTCAGGCTATGCCATAACAAATGGTTTTTCGCATGTTGATTCTGTAATTTCAATTAGTTCTCCCAATGAATTTGAAAGAAGCATATTAAAATATAGTGTTTTTAGACTGGACGATTTATTTGGATTTTTACCTTATTTCCGTTTAAAAAGTCAAATTCAAAAGTTAGATGAAATTTCTACTATTGGATCTATTTCTCCAAAATTTGTATTTATTCATATTGTTGCTCCGCACCCACCATTTGTATTTGATGAAAAAGGAAATCATACATTTAGCAAAAAAGATGGCGATAATTCATGGGAGCCAAAATCTAATTATTTAGCACAATTAAAGTATATAAATAGTGTAGCTAAAAAGTTTATTACCAATGTTATTTCTAAAGATTCTTCAGCTGTGTTTTTACTTCAATCCGACCATGGTCCTTGGATATTATCAAAAAATCAAAATGAAATTTTTGAAACACGTTCAATGATTTTAAATGCGACAAGATACGGAACAAGCAAAAATGTTAATCACTTAACAAAAAAAATAAGTTCAGTAAATACGTTCAGAGTATTATTTAAAAATTATTTCGATTCTACCATTACAATTTTGAACGATATGCCTATGGGCAAAAATGAGTTGCTTGGTAGTAAATCATTTACTGATAAAATACTTAAATAGTTTTTTTTCTATTACTAAGTGTATATAATTGCATAATGGTAGTTGCAAAAAAGGGGGCAAATGCAATCTTAAATCGTATTAAAGCTCCAAAATTAGCAGTCGATAATCCAATTAAAACAGCTAATAAAATAGAATAAGATAAACTAAATAATAAAATAGGGTTGTCAAACAAGAGTTTAAATACTCCAAAAAATCTATTTTTAAAAACAACCCAAATTGACATTGCAATTAAAATAAAATTTTCTAGCGCAGATAGTATCATTTGGGGGTTTTTTGCATCTAAAAAAGTGGGGCGGTACAAAGAAGCATACAATGCTTTTGGAGCAACTTTGAGTGCCCCTGCAATTGTTGGCTCATAGGTGCCAATATCAAAGCTACTACCATTGTAGTAACTTTGTTTTAAGTCGTTTTGCTTTACGGATGCCTCTTTTATTAAACTTTCAAAATTAAATTCACCAATTAATGATAAAATAGTAAAACCTCCTCCTACTGAAACTATTATAATTATTGGAAAACTTAATAGTTTTAAAATACGTGAACTAATTTTACTAATTCTATTGTAAGATAGCCAAAATATTACCCCTGGCATTAAGGATAATAATATATATGATTTAATAAATAATATTACGAAGGTTGCAATTAAAATTCCAAAAACGCTTTTTAACTCATATTTTTTCACAATAAAAATTGAATGGAAAAAATAGAAAAACCAACATGTAGCCGATAAAGTAATAGTATCTTTTAATATCCCAGACCCCCAAAAAACAACAGATGGAAGTGCTATAAAACTATAAAAAATATTTCTTTTATGTTGTGGGTAATATTGAATGAAAATTTCATAGGCTTTCCAAATACCAAAATAGGACAGTACTGAAAACAACAAGGTGGAAAGTAAAAAACTGTTAAAACTGATAATAACAATTGGTGTTGCAATTTTTATAACTAAAAGTGTTTTAGGGTCATAATACATATATGCCCAAGGGTAGCCAGTAGTGGGGCTAAATCTAAAATAGTTTTCGTGTGAGGAAGATGAAAAAAAGTTAGTAATAAAATCGCCGCTGTTTTCTACCAATAAATTTGAGAATGCTCTTGCCGATTCAAAGTAGTTTACTGTATCTCCACCTTTATAAACTTTAATATAAACAAAACAAAAGCCTAAACCCCCAATAATTTTAATGATTAGCCCAGTTAAAAAGTGTTTGTAGTGCGGGTACTTTTTTACCATTTTTTGTTGATGCACGTATCCCCAAAATAGGATAATCATCAAATAAATAGGTGTAGCAATTAATTCAATTATGCTAAGTGATTCGATAAATCCATAATTATTAATTACTTCATTCATAACATAAATATATATATTTTTTTAAACCAAATTTTATTATATTTATTAGCACTTATTTAGTAGTAACATGAATACAATTATAGTAACAGGAGGAGCAGGGTACATTGGTTCACATACAATTATTGAACTTTTACAGAATACAAATTATAATATAGTTTCTATAGATAATTTTTCGAATTCTACAACAGATACATTTAACAGAATCGAAAAAATTACAAAAAAAAATGTAGTTAATTATAATGTTGATATTTGCGATATAGATGCTTTAAACAAAGTGTTTCAGTCAATTCCGAATCCAATAGGAATTATTCACTTTGCTGCATTCAAAGCTGTTGGAGAGTCTGTTTCTAATCCTTTAAAATATTATCACAATAATTTAGACTCTTTAGTAAATATTTTAAATGTTTGTAAAAATTTTAAAATACCTCACTTTATATTTTCATCTTCTTGCTCTGTTTATGGTAATGTAGAGCATTTGCCAGTTACCGAAAATACACCATTTTGTATTGCAGAATCTCCTTATGCTCATACTAAACAAGTGGGTGAAGAAATAGTTTCTAGTTTTATTAAGAGTGAATCACAACATAGTGCTGTGTTATTAAGGTATTTTAATCCAGTTGGGTCACATATGTCTGGTTTTAATGGCGAATTATCTAAGGATAAACCTAGTAATTTAGTGCCGTTTATTACACAATCTGCTTCTGGTATTTTGCCACCATTAACTGTTTTTGGTAATGATTATGATACTAGAGATGGTTCTTGCATACGCGATTATATTCATATTACAGATATTGCCGACGCTCATGTAAAAGCATTAACGTATTTAATTGAGAATAGAAATAAACAAAAAACATCAGTGTTTAATTTGGGAACTGGCAATGGTGTAAGTGTGTTGGAATGTATTCAGTCTTTTGAAAAAGTAACTCATCAAAAATTAAATTACATTATTGGTCCTCGCAGAGATGGCGATGTAATTAACATCTATGCAAATAATAATTTAGCTAAGCAAGAATTGGGCTGGAATCCAAAATATGGGTTAGACGACATGATGTTAAGTGCGTGGAACTGGCAATTATACTTGAATAATAAGGCAACACTAGAAAATAAGTAAAATTCTGTTTTATAAGAAAATTATGGAAAAAAAATTCAAATTTAAATCTCTATCAGCTTATTCATCTGATGAATGGATGGCAAATTCAACAAAACGATATCGCACTGTTTTTGATAAAGCAGAGTTAAGTTATTTGCGTTTTGAATTAGCAATTTATAATAAATTGTTTGATGAGGAGGATTGGACAGCTAAGGTGAGTGTGTCTTGCGAAGAGATTATTGTTGGTGGAAATAAAAATATTTGCACTATTGATTCTGAATTAAAAGCTAGTAAAGATGAAAATATTTTATATGTAAGAGATGGTTGGGGAGTTGCTGATGCTGGAGGGTTTTGGAAAAATGGCACATACCAATGGGTTGCTTCAATTGATGGAGTGGTTGTTGGATCCTTACGTTTTTATGTGGAAGAAGTTGGTTTAGTAACAAAAACAAGTAATCCATATTTCTCATTAGAACATGTAAAGTTATTTAGTGGAAATTTTGAAGGATGGAATCAACGTAACCGTAAATATTTAAAAACATTTAATAAAGCTGCAACCCAATATATTTGGGCAGAAATTAAAATTAAATCACTCACTAATTTACCTTTTAATTACGAGTTGTTTTTAAATTATGTTGATGATTCGGGGCAACATAAAGCACATCAGCAAAAAACTGGTTTTATAGATAAGGATAAGAAAGATTATAGTTACACACTTGATTTAGGCTGGGGAAATGAAACAGCAGGTTCATGGAAAGATGACCAATATGTATTGGAAATAATTTTTATGGATGTATTAATTGGTGCTGTTACTTTTCATTGTTCTGATATTGATGAGGAAGGTGAACTTGATTTAATAACTTCAATAGATCATGCAATTGCTATAAACTCTAATAATTCAACAACTGTTAATGGTACTATTGTTGAAGCCCCAGAAAAAACGTTAGAAGAATTATTAAAAGATGTTGATGCTTTAATAGGTTTGGATGGTGTTAAAAAGAGTATTCATGAAAATATAACCTATCTCAATTTCACTAAACTTCGTAAGGAAAAAGGTTTTGATGATGGATCAAGCCTTTCACTGCATAGTGTATTTACGGGTAATCCGGGTACAGGTAAAACAACCATTGTAAAAATGCTAGGTCAAATTTATCATAAAATGGGTTTACTTTCAAAAGGACATGTGTTTGAAGTGGATCGTTCAGTTTTAGTTGGTGAATATATTGGGCAAACAGCTCCTAAAGTTAAAAAAGCAATTGATGATGCTCGTGGAGGTATTTTATTTATTGATGAGGCTTATTCTTTAGCTCGTTCTGGAGAAGATAGTAAAGACTTTGGAAAAGAAGTAATAGAAATCTTGTTGAAAGAAATGAGTGATGGAAAAGGAGATATAGCAATTATTGTTGCTGGTTATCCTAAAGAAATGAATACTTTCATTGAAAGTAATCCTGGTTTAAAATCTCGTTTTTCTCAATATTTTCATTTTGATGATTATATGCCTGACGAATTATATCAAATAGCTTTGTATACTGCTGAACATAAGCAGTTAACTATTAGTCAGGATGCACAATTTTACCTACAAGAACAATTAACTGAGGCATACCGTAGTAGAGATAATAGTTTTGGTAATGCTCGTTTTGTAAATGCAGTTATTGAAGAGGCAAAACAAGATATGGGCTTAAGATTAATGAAATCAGAAAACATGGAGGCTTTAACTAAAGAGGATTTATCGATGCTTACGCTTCCTGATTTTAAATCTGTATTCTTTAGTTCTGAGAAGAAAAAATTAAAATTATCTATAAATGAAAAAGAATTAAATCTTGCTTTATTCGAATTGAACGAATTAGTAGGAATGGATAATATTAAACAAGATGTACATGAACTTGTTAAATTAATTCGTTTTTATAATGAAATTGGTAAAGATGTAATTAATAAGTTTTCTTTGCATAGTGTGTTTACAGGTAATCCAGGAACAGGAAAAACAACCTTAGCACGTATTATTGCAAAAATTTATAAGGCATTAGGCTTATTAGAAAGAGGTCATGTAATAGAAGTTGATAGAGAAGGATTAATAGCCGGTTATAGTGGACAAACAGCAATTAAAACTAAAGAGAAGTTAGATGCTGCCATGGGTGGTATTCTTTTTATTGATGAAGCATACTCTTTGGCTGATGGTAATAGTTTTGGAAAAGAAGCTATTGAGGTTATTTTGAAATTCATGGAGGATAAGCGTGGACAATTTGGTGTTATTGTAGCTGGATATCCAGATAATATGCATCAATTCATTGAGATGAATCCTGGATTAAAATCTCGTTTTGATAAAACCTATGCGTTTAAAGATTATGATGCAGATCAATTAATTACTATTGCAAATAATTTATTTAAAAAAGAAGGATTAAAACCAACAGCAGAAACTGAAGCGTATTTGTTAAGTTATTTTAAAACATTGTTGGACAAAAAAGATAAGTTCTTTGGTAATGCACGTACAGTGCGTCAAACAGTAGGAGATTGTGTTATGAAACAAAATTTACGTATGGCATCAATACCTAGTAATTTAAGAAAAGCCGAAGATATTGCTATACTAACTATTGAAGATGTGAAACATTTAATAGTTGAAGATCCAAATGCAAAACAAACCTTAGGCTTTAGATTTGGGAATTCATAATTTGAATTATTTCTGTATATATTAAAAAAGTCCGAATCAATTGATTCGGACTTTTTTAATTCAATACTATTTAACTATGCGTTTGGTTTTTGTTTTTCAACTAATTGTTTAGCTGAATCTAACATTTTTTGTACTTGATCTTTTGTAAATGGTTCTCCGCTTGTAGAGATAATGTCTTGAATAACATAATTACTTCCAGATGCTTTTTGTATGGTGTAAAAATGGAATTCAGGTTTTGTAATTTCACTTTCCCACATAATTGTTTGAGGTTCATCAACAATGTATGATTTAAATATATTCACATCGTTCGATTTAATATCGCTTTTCATTAATTCAATATCTCCAGCATCTTCCGAAATTGAAATTTGAAATCCTTTTCCAACTTTTATTTCTAATGCTCCCCAGCTTTGTTCTACTACTTCTAATTTAGAATTAACAGTATCAGGTACAAATATGGAAAACTGTTTACCGTATTTGCTTAAATCTAATGGAACCATTCCAGCAGGAGCTTCAACAGATTTAGTTTCAGTTTTAGGATCACAAAAAGTTAGCGTTAAGCAACTTGTAGCTAATAATGCAAATAGAGTAATTTTTTTCATGGTTTTTTTTAAATGTATAAAACAACTGATACTACTTTAGTATAGTGTTGGTGTTTACAAATATAAGTTAATCGAATGTTTTAGAAAAATAAAAGAATAATATTTTTTCTAGGTAGCTATAGGTTATAGCGAGATTGAATTTGGTTAAAAACAAAAAACCCCCGCTTAGCGGGGGTCTTTTATTACTTTTTCTTAGCTGCTGCTTTTTTAGGAGCTGCTTTTTTTGCTACTGCTTTTTTAGGAGCTGCTTTTTTTGCTACTGCTTTTTTAGGAGCTGCTGCTTTTTTAGGAGCTGCTTTTTTTACTGCTTTTTTTGCTGCTGCTTTTTTAGGAGCTGCTTTTTTTACTGCTTTTTTAGGAGCTGCTTTTTTTGCTGTTGCCATGGTTTTTTGTTTTTAAGTTTTTGTTAATACGAAGTAAATAAATTTATTAACGCTAACTAATTTTCAGTGCGTTAATTTATTAACATAAAATTGTTGAAATTGTTGATAGCGTAGTTAGAAATTTAACTTCTGAAAAAAAATTGACCATTTATTTTATTTATCTATTTTTTTAAATGCTTGTAATTACCTTTAAAATTAGGCTTTTTCAAGTGTGTATGATTTTTTCGAAGTATTTTTTTTATTCTTTTGAGAAAAATATTTTGATGAATTTGAGGTCAAGAAAAAAATAATTTTTTTTTGAAAAAAAATTATTTCACTATCCATTCATTTTCAATTTCCCATCCTGATAAAATTTTGATGGAAGAAGTTGATATGAAAATAATTTCTGGTTGTTTTTTTAAAAAATAGTCGCCTGTGTCGAAATGGTTGTTTTTATTGGCATCTTCAACTGCCTTAAAAAAATAATTTCCTGGTTTTAAGTTTTTAAAAGAAATTAATTGATCTGAACTTGATGTTAAAGCCAGTTCAACTTTTTCTGCAATAGTTTCTTCACCTTTTTCATTAAAAAGTGAAATCAAGTAATTTTCTTTCTTAGGAAATGAAATTTTTAAATTTAGAATTCCGTAATCTTCACTCGAAGTTGTTTTAAAATCATATCTTATAGAATCATTGGTTCTCCCATATTTATCAGTGAATGCAGCTTTATCAAACATAATAGAATACTGAGCATCTTCTTTCAAATTAGTTTCTAAATTGTATTTAACTTCATTAGTTTTGCTTTTTGTTAATTTAAAATCCATTTTGCTTTTAACAGAATCTTTAGTTTCTAAAAAAAGTATTTTATTAAAATTAATAGTGTTTTGGTCTAAAGGAAAGTTAAAATCAAAACTTAAAGGAGTAAAATAAGCAACATTAGTGCTGAAATTAGGTTTAAGTGTGTATTTAAATCGGCCATTAACTTTATTTTTTTCAAATTCTGATGAGCTTTGAATTTTTAATAAGAGAGTGTCATTTGGTTTTGAATTATATTCCACAATAACTTTTAAAGTGTCAAAAATAGTATTGTAATAAACTGTAAGGCTGTCCTTTCCTTTGTTTTCAGTATAACTTACAAGTCCATTAGCGCTAACTTTTTTTAATCCGTCAATTTCTTTATTATAAATAAAAACTGCTTTACCGTATTCGTTTGAATAACTTTTTTTCAAAAATTGTTTATTCCGTTCTTCTTTAAATAATTTCATGGTAATTAAACTTGTATCAATTCCACTCACATCTTTTTTCCAAAAACAGATTTCTTCTGCTGAACCATCATATAATAAATTTTTATTATCGTCTTTAATCCCAATTATTTTATAATTTTTATTTGATAGATAATTAAACGAAAAATTACCTGAGGAATTAGTTTTTGAAATATATAAGGGTTTTTCGTTGTATATAATACTATCTGAAGAATTACTTGGATATAAGCCAACTAAAATGTTTTCTGCTGATTTATTGGTTAATGCATTTTCAATTCGTCCATTAATAGATAAACTGTCAATGTTATTTCCCGTACTAAAAACGTATTCAAAATTTGATAAAGGGTTTGATTCTCTCATATCAACTATTGAATTGCCAAACGATAATTTATAAGTTGTATTAGGGAGTAAAGCTTCGTTAAATAAAATTTTAATTGATTTACCCACCGCTTGTATGTCTGGTAATTGATTGGTTTGCGGAGTTATTATTAATTGATTGCTTAAGTCTTTTAATGAAACGTATTCATCAAACTTTAACTCAATTTTATTTGAGATAAAGTTAGTTGATGCATTATTAGGAATAGCTTCAATAAGTTTTGGAGGTAAAATATCTTTTTTACCACCAGTTAAAGGTGTAATTTGAGCACATTGAGTGCAAAAAATCACAATACATATATATATAGATAATTGTTTCAAGTTTTTAAACAAAGAAAAGCATTTTTTTACATTCTATTTTATTGTAAAACTAAATTAAATTCAATTACTTTATATAGTTTTTAAAGCCAATTGTATGATTCAGAAAAAATTTGATTTTTTAATTTTAGGAAGTGGGATAGCAGGTTTAAGTTATGCCTTAAAAGTTGCTGATAAAGGGAGTGTTTGTATTATCACTAAAAGCAATGAAGATGAATCAAATACAAAATATGCACAAGGTGGTATTGCTGCGGTTTGGCATGATAAGGATACAATTGATAAACATATAAAAGACACACTTATAGCAGGTTCTGGACTTTGCAAAGAAGATATTGTTAAAATTGTTGTGGAAGAGGGTACCGAAAGAGTTCGTGAGTTAATTGAATTAGGTGCAAACTTTGATAAAAAAAATGATGGGCAATATGATTTAGCAAAAGAAGGTGGTCATTCCGAAAATCGTATTTTGCATTATAAAGATATTACAGGATTTGAAATTGAGCGCGCTTTAATAGCTCAAGTTAAAAAACATACTAATATTACTGTATTAGATCACCATTATGCAATTGATATCATTACTCAGCATCATTTGGGAGAAGTAGTTACTTCTCATACCCAAAACATTAATTGTTATGGTGCTTATATTTTAGATACCAAAACTCAGCAAGTTGAAACCTTACTAGCTAAAGTAACTTTAATGGCTACTGGTGGTGCTGGACATGTGTATGCAACAACTACAAATCCTACTATTGCTACTGGTGATGGTATTGCTATGGTTTACAGAGCAAAAGGAAGAGTTCAAGATATGGAATTTGTGCAATTTCATCCTACATCTTTATATAATCCAGGCGAACATCCTAGTTTTTTAATTACAGAGGCCATTCGTGGTTTTGGTGCAGTTTTAAAAACTATTGATGGTAAAGAGTTCATGCATAAATACGACGAGAGATTATCTCTTGCTCCGAGAGACATTGTTGCACGTGCTATTGATAATGAAATGAAAACACGTGGTGAAGATTACGTGTATTTAGATTGTAGGCATATTGATAGAAAAGCATTTATTGAACATTTTCCAAATATTTATAATAAGTGTATGAGTATTGGAATAGACCCATTTGTAAAATTAATTCCTGTTGTGCCTGCTATGCATTATTTGTGTGGTGGAATATTGGTTAATGATATGGGCCAGTCTTCAATAACAAATTTATATGCAGTGGGCGAATGCTCTTGCACAGGTTTACATGGAGCTAATCGTTTAGCAAGTAATTCATTATTAGAGGCTGTTGTTTTTGCTCATAGAGCTGCAAAACATTCAATCGAAAAACTTTCGGAGATTACTTATAAAGAGAATATACCACAATGGAATGCAGAAGGAACTGAACATGCCGAAGAAATGATTTTAATTACACAATCTCAAAGAGAAGTTCAGCAAATTATGAGTAATTATGTTGGTATTGTACGCTCCGAATTACGCTTAAAACGTGCCTTTGATAGATTGGAAATTTTATACAACGAAAACGAAGCGTTATACGAAAAAACAACTATCACCCAAAAACTTTGTGAGTTGAGAAATTTAATATGTATAGGCTATTTAATTATAAAACATTCTATTCGCAGGAAAGAATCGGTTGGTTTACATTATATGGTTAATTACAAAAAATAATTTATTTTTTTTATCAATTAAAAATAAATTATTATATTTATCCCCTCAAATGGTAGATGTAGCTCAGTTGGTTAGAGCATCGGTTTGTGGTACCGAGGGTCGAGGGTTCGAGCCCCTTCATTTACCCTAAAAAGACTGTCAAAATATTGGCAGTCTTTTTTTAATTTAAAGCAAAATTAATTTTAAAAAATATTAAATGAGTCATATTATTTCAGGAATTCAGCAGTTAGGTGTAGGAAATACAAACGTTCAAGAAACTTTTACTTGGTATAGAAAAGCGTTTGGTTCTGATGTCAAAATTTTTGAAGAAGCTGCAATGGCAGAATTAATGTTGCCATATACTGCAAATAAACCTCATGCGCGACATGCAATTTTAGCTTTAAGTATGAATGGAGGCGGTGGTTTCGAAATTTGGCAGTACACAAGCCGTACTGCACAAAATGCTGAATTTACTATCCAATTAGGTGATATTGGTATTTTTGCAGGGAAGATTAAATCGTACGATATACAAGCGTCTTACAATCATTTAAAACAATTTGGAGCAAAAATGTTAACTGAAATAACTACTGCACCAGATAAAAGAAAGCATTTTTATATTAATGATTTGTGGGGCAATACCTACGAAATTATTGAAGAAAAAACTTCATGGTATATGAAAAAGAATTTTAGCACTGGTGGAGTTTTAGGCGCTGTAATTGGTGTTACTAATATCGAAAAATCAATGACTTTATATAAAGATGTATTGGGTTTTGATAAAGTAATTAGCGATACAACTGATGTTTTTAATGATTGGAATGGAGTAGAGGGTTCTCAAAAGAAATTTAGAAGAGTAGTTATAAGAAACAGTAAACCTCGTGAAGGAAGCTTTGGCCCATTATTAGGTGATAATGAAATTGAATTGATACAAGCTTTAGATTATTCACCAAAAAAAATATTCGAAAATCGTTTATGGGGAGATTGTGGTTTTATTCATTTATGCTTTGATATAAAAAATATGTCTGCCTTACAAAAAGCTTGTGAGAAAGTGGGGCAACCTTTTACAGTAGATGGTGGTGCGGGCTTTGAAATGGGAGAAGCAGCTGGTCATTTTACTTATATTGAAGATGCAGATGGAACTTTAATAGAATTTGTTGAAACAAAAAAACTTCCAGTTATTAAAAAAATTGGTTGGTATATCGATTTACGTAAACGTGATCCGAAAAAAGCATTGCCAAATTTTATTTTAAAGGCTTTGAGTTTTAGCAGAGTTAAAGATTAATATTTTTTTTAGTTGTATAAATGTATTCGTGAATTTAGTCGTGCAATTTTGCTTGTTTGTGATTAAAAACAGGTAAAATAGCGAACTTTATTCTTGTTCAATTCATAAGTTTTTTTATTTTTACAAATAATATTTTAAGCTTATTAATATGAAGAAAATTACACTTATTGCTTTTTTTGCAATTATTCTATTTAGTTCAAAAGGACAAAACTTTGTTTGGGCCAAAACATTTGGTAATTCAGCAGATGAATCAGCAGAAGCAATTACTACAGATTTAAGTGCCAATGTTATTACAGTAGGAACATTTTCTGGCACAGTAGATTTTGACCCTTCAGGCTCTGTTGCAAATCTAACAGCTACAGGTACATCTCAAGATATTTATATTTCTAAATTAAATTCAGCAGGTGCTTATGTATGGGCAAAAAAAATAGGTAATGCAAGCGGAGAAAGAATAAATGATGTTGTAACGGATGCCTCTGGTAATATTTATATTACAGGTGCATACATTGGCACCGTAGATTTTGATCCATCAGCAACAACAGTTAATTTAGTTTCAAACGCATCAAGTAGTGATATTTTTATTGCAAAGTATAATTCATTAGGGGCATTAGTTTGGGCAAAATCTTTAGGTGGAGCAAACTTTGATGAAGGACAACGATTAGATATTGATGCATCAAATAATTTATATGTTGCAGGGACATTTACTGGTACAGCCGATTTTGATCCATCTGCTTTAACAAAAACATTAACTGTTTTTGGTGGCTCAAATGATGTATTTGTTGGTAAGTATGATGCTTCTGGAAATTATTTATGGGCTTGGTCAATTGGAGGAACTGGTTATGAAAGTGCAACTGGTATTAAGTGTAATTCTGCATTAGGATTTCTTGCAGTTACAGGAACATTTAATGGGAACAGTACGGATATTAGTCCAAATTATTCGGGCGTAAATGTTAATACTGCTGGAAACACAGACATTTTTATTACTCGAATGGCAACAAGTGATGGTTCTTCTTCGCTCACAAATGGTTCAATTGGTGGAACTGGTTATGAGGTTTCTGGAGATTTAGAGATTGACGCAAGTGGAAATATAATAATTGGTGGTAATTTTAGTAGCGCTTCTGATTTTGATTTATCTGCAACGCCTCTATTATTATATCCAACAGGAGCAACAGGCTCAACAGATGGTTTTGTTTTAAAATTAGACCAATATTTAACTACTATTTTTGTTAAACAATTTAAACATAGTGGAAGTTTTACGGCTCATGTATATACTAATACGTTAAAACTTGATGCTATTAATAATATTTATATTGGAGGCTATTTAAATGGAGTCACTGATTTTGATCCAAGTTCAACTACAACATACACATTAACTACTTCTGATTGGTATGATTATGATTGTTTTATAACTAAGTTAAATTCAGTAGGAGATTTTGTTTGGGCAAAAAAATGGGGAATGTTAGATTTAAGTGCTAATAGTGAGGCAGTAAATTGCCTGTCGTTAGATTTGGCTGGAAACGTTTATTCTTGTGGTACTTTTGGAGGAAACAATGGGCCAAATTGTGATTTTGATCCTGGAGTTGGAACGTTTACTGTAGTGCCTTCTGGAACATTAGATGCATTTGTGCATAAATTAAGTTGCACACTTCCATCTACAGTTACAACAGTAACTAATTTGGTGCCTGTTTGTATTGGAAGTGCAAGCTCCAAAACCATTGCACTTAGTTCTTCTCCTGAGGCAGGTGTTAGTTATAATTGGTCTGCATTAGGAGCAAGTGGTGTGGTTTTTTCACCTTCAACAGGAACTACTACTGGTGTTTCTTTTACAGGTACAACTAATTTTAGTGTTGTTTTAACTGCAAGTAATACATGTGGCACAACAACTATGGTAGCCGCTAGTGTTTCTATAAATCCATTGCCTATATTAACAACTACAATTTCTCCTTCAAGTATTTGCACAGGCGATGCAGCAACTTTTACTGCTGGTGGAGCAACTACTTATACTTGGAGTCCATCATATATTATAAATGGTATTTCTACAATACATTTTGCGGGTGGTGTTTTTACAGTTACTGCTACAAATAGTAATAATTGTGTAAATACTAAAACCGTTAGTTTTGTTGTAAACCCTTTGCCAACTATTGGAGTATCTGGTAAAACTACAGTTTGTTTAAATAAACCTAATATTTTAACTGCAACTGGTGCAACTACTTATACTTGGTTGCCTAGTTCATTAACTACTAATACAATTATTTCTACTCCTACTGTTAATACAACTTATAGTGTTACTGGTATTGATATTAATGGTTGTAAAAACACTGGTACAATAAGTATCTCTTTGGTTACTCCGCAAACACCAAGTATTTGTATGGTTACAGTTGATAGTTTAAGTAACTATAATGAAATTTATTGGCAAAGATTAGGGTATACAAATGTAGATAGTTTTATTGTTTACCGAGAAGTGTCATCAGGTATTTATAAACGTATTGGAGGTAAAAGTAAATCTGATTTAGGTTTATATATTGATACTAATAGAACAATTGGGCCAGCAAATGGAAATCCGAATTTAACTTCATATAAATACAGAATACAATTGAAAGACACATGTGGTAATTTAAGTGCAATGAGTGCTTGGCACTCCACTATTTTTGTACAAGATCAATTAAATGGGAATTTTAATTGGAACTCATATGCAATAGAAGGAACAACTGTTACGCCAGTAAGTAATTATAATTTAAAAAGATATAATGTTGCAACAGGCGCATCTACCCTTATTGTAAGCACAACTGGTAATTTAGCAACTGACCCAAATTATTTAACTGATTATTCATTAGGAATAAAATGGTATGTTGATGCTTACGGTTTTGGCTGTGACCCAGCGTTAAGACTAGCAAGTCCATTAGCAGTTAAAAATAAAACAAAAAGCAATTCAGCAAATGAAAAAGCCTTCCCTTCAACTATTGGTTTAAATGAAATTAATGATTTGTTAACTCAGTTTAATTTGTATCCAAATCCAACAAATGAATTTGTTATTGTAGATTTTAAATTATCACTTATTTTGCCTCAATCTATTGAAATTTGTAATTCCTTAGGCCAAATTGTTTATGAAAGTAAAAATATTCAAGTTGAGAATATAGTTAATCTAAGTTCATTCTTAAAAGGTATTTATTTTGTTTCGATAAAATCGCATGGTGGAAAAATTGGTTTAAAAAAACTAATAATACAATAATTTCTTTATAATTCTTTTTATATTTAATTAAGTATTTAATTTCTGAAAAATTACTGCATATTGTTATCATTGTTTTTAAGTGCTTTTTTAAGTGCTCAGCATGGCGATTATTTTGTTAGAAATTATTTGCCAAAGGAATATTATGGACATGCAAATAATTATACAATTTGCCAAAATAACAATTTAATTCTAGTTGCTAATAGTAATGGAATTATAACTTTTGATGGTTTTAACTGGAAAATAAGTCATGTATATGATGAACTTTCTATTTATAATGTATATAGTTCATCAGATAATAAAATTTACTATTCACTCGAAAATAATGATTTTGGACTATTTGAAAAGCAGAATAAAGGAAATTATGTATTTACTAGTTTATTAGAAAATTTAAAGGACTCAGATAGGCCAAGTGAAACCATTCGGCAAATTTTTGAATTCCAAAAGGCAATCTATTTTTTATCGGCAGATAAATTAATTGAACTTAAGAATGGAAGTTTTAAAGCATTTTCCCCAGTTGATAATTTTAATTTGCGACCTCTAAAAATTGGAAAACATTTATTTTTAGTAGATATAAATAATCAAGTTTTCTTTCTTCAAAATGGAGTTTTAACTCCTGTAAAAAATTCCCAACATTTTGCTAATTACAGGTCGTATTTTACGTATAAAATTACTGGAACTAAATACGCAATAGGCTGTCGTGAAGTTGGAATGTATATTGCGAACTATGATTCATTAAATCCTAGCAATACAACATTTTCAAAAATTAATGCGCCATGTAATAAGGAATTAATAGATTGTGAAGTGTTAAATGGTATTACCTTAAATGATGGGAATTTAATTTTTACATCAAATAAGTTAGGTGCATTTATTATTAATAAAAACCTGGAAGTAATAAATAGGTTTAATACAAGAACTGGTTTGTATGAAAATAATGTTAAATCAGCTTTTCAAGATAATAATGGTAATATATGGTTACCAACATATTATGGCATTTCGTATATTGAAAAAAATACACCATTATTAAAATACGGAAGAGAAAATGGTATTTTAGGACCTGTATCGTCTGCTGTTTATTTTCAAGAAAAACTATTTATAGCTACAGATAAGGGAGTGCAAGTATTTAATCCAGCAACAAATTTATTTGAGGAATTAATGGGTTTTAACAAACAAACTTGGCATTTATTAAATTTAGATAAAAAATTGTTTATTTCAACTGCAAAGGGTGTATTTGTATATGATGGAAAAACAATAATACAATTAAATGATTTATATACAACATTTCTTATAAAAGACCCTTTAAAAGAAAATGTATTTTATTCATCAACTAATAAAGGTATTTTTGAATATGAATATAAAAACAAGGCATTTTCTCTTTTAAATTCTTATGACCTTGGCGCTGAGGTAAAGACAATAACCACTGATGTTTCTAGCACTATATATTTCTCAACCGAAACGAAGGGTATTTATTTTTTAGATAAGTACCATAAACTAGATTCAATTCAAAAGCCACAGGGACTCCCAGATGATAAATATGAGAACTTTTTATTTAAGTATAAAAATGATTTGTTAATTGGTACTAGTGATGGCATTTACACTTTATTAAGAGATAACGGTGGTAAAGTGAAATGCATTAAAGATGCGAGGTTTTACCAATTAACAAAAAAAGAGGAAATATTTAGAGCAGTTAGTTTTAATGAAAGTGTGTTATGTTCGAAAACAGTAAAGTTAGATGATTATGATAAGTATGAGAAAAAGTTTTCTTATTTTAATAGTATAAATGGAAATATTATTGAAGATAACAGTGGTATTAGTAAGTTAAGTGGAGTAAAACCGAATTTAATAACATACGATTCTGCTCAAAAAACCATATTAATTGCGGCCGATGAAGGCTTGTATTTATTACATCATAACTATAAATTAATTGAGAAAAAATATCATTTATATTTAAGTTCAATAATCAATAAATCAAAAAACGAAAATGATACATTATTGCAAAATTGTAATTCAACTCAAAATTTTAGTGAATTTTATTTAACCATTCCATTTAAAAATAATGGCTTAGAGTTTAAGTTTGGGTATAATTGTTACGAGAATTCAGAAGTAATTGACTTTAGTTATTGGCTCGAAGGTAAGGACGATGATTATGGAAAATGGTTAAAAACACCTTATGTAAATTTTAGTAATTTATTTGAAGGTGATTATAAATTGCATATTAAAGCAAAGAATGAGGTGTCAAATGATATTATTCAGATGGAGATTCCCTTTACAATTTTGCCACCCTGGTATAGAAGTATTTGGGCTTATTTAGTTTACGTATCACTATTTATTTTAGTAATTGTAATAACTGTAA
>CALMMX010000368.1 GCA_937868545.1 uncultured Bacteroidota bacterium | reverse complement strand
TCATCTGTTGCTACTGCAATATGCTGGCAACCTGGACCATAATAAAAATCTAAATATTCTTCTACTTGAGATTTCTTTTTGCCATGTGCAGGTTCGTTTATTGGGAATTTAATACGACCATTTCCATTAGTCATTACTTTACTCATTAAGGCAGTATATTCTGTAGAAATATCTTTATCATCAAATGTTACTAGGTTTGCAAATCCCATTACATCTGCATAAAAACTAGCCCATTTGTTCATAGCACCTAATTCTACATTACCCACCATATGGTCAATGTATTTTAAACCAGTTACAGAAGGTTTGTATTCTGTATCTAGTTTTGTATAACCAGGCATAAATATACCATTGTAATTTTTGCGTTCAATAAACATATGAATGGTTTCTCCATAAGTATGAATACCAGCTTTTACAATTTCACCTTGTTCATCTTTTATTACAGTTGGCTCTAAATAAGATTTAGCACCACGTTTTGTAGTTTCTTCATAAGACTTACGAGCATCATCAACCCATAATGCAATTACTTTAACACCATCGCCATGTTTGCGAATGTGGTGTGATATTTCACTTTCTGGATCAAATGGAGATGTTAATATTAAACGAATTTTATCTTGAACCAATACATAAGAAACTCTATCGCGTGATCCTGTTTCTAAACCTGCATAAGCTAATTCTTGGAAACCAAATGCTGTTTTATAATAATGAGCGGCTTGTTTTGCATTGCCTACATATAATTCAACATAATCTGTTCCATTAATTGGTAAAAAGTCTTGAGCTTTTTCAAAAACTTTTTCTCCGCTATAATCGTAGTTTTTTACTTTGGTTAAATCTGCTATTGACATGTTATTTAATTTTAAAGTTTATAAATTTTGAATTTATTTTAGTGTATAATGTTTAGATTATTTTCCTATTACAATTTTTGTAAATTGAGAAATTAAATTTTAGGTTAATTGGGGCGCTGTTATCCAAGATTTGTAATAATCTTTTACCTCGTATTTTAAAGCTTCAGTAGAAATTTTTAGTGGGTTAAAAGGATCAATCATTACAGCTAATTCCTTAGTTTCTTTTTTACCAATGCTTCTTTCAATAGCACCAGGGTGTGGCCCATGAGGAACACCAGCAGGGTGTAATGTAAATTGACCAGCTTTAATATTATTACGGCTCATAAAATCTCCATCAACATAATACAAAATTTCTTCTGCATCAATATTACTATGGTGATAAGGTGCAGGAATTGCATCTGGATGATAATCGTATAAACGAGGCACAAAAGAACATATTACAAAATTACGACCTTCAAATTGCTGATGGATTGGAGGAGGCATATGTATACGACCAGTAATTGGTTCAAAATTAAAAATTGAGAATGCAAATGGATAAACGTATCCATCCCAACCAATTAAATCAAATGGATGAGTTTCGTATACGTAAGGGTAAATCATCCCTCTTTTTTTAATCATAATTTTAAAATCACCTTTTTCATCATGAGTTTCGAAATTATATGGTAATTTAAAATCACGTTCACAAAATGGAGAATGTTCTAATAACTGTCCAAATTCGTTACGATAACGTTTTGGCGTGCGAATTGGGCTATGGGATTCAACAAATAAAATTTTATTTTCATTAGTGTCAAATTCTAGTTTATAAACAACCCCTCTTGGAATTATAACGTAATCGCCATATTCAAAATCAACAGTACCATACATTGTTTTACAGCGTCCACTTCCTTTGTGAATAAATAACATTTCATCAGAATCAGCATTTTTAAAGAAGTAATCTTCCATAGATTTTGATGGGCAAGCAATTCCAATTTGCATATCATCATTAAAGAAAAATACTTTTCTGCTGTCTAAGTAATCATCATCTGGTTCAACATCATACCCCATAAAGCTAAGTGCTTTAAGGTTTTCATCAACACCAACCTCTGGTTTAGCCCAATGAGCTTTACCAATTTCTTTAACCATTGTAGGTGGATTTAAGTGATACACTAATGATGAAGTACCCGAAAACCCTTCGGTTCCGAACAATTCTTCGTGATATAAATCTCCGTTTGGTTGACGAAATACGATGTGTCTTTTATGTGGAATTTTACCTTGTTTTTGATATATTGACATAACTAATGTATTGATTGAAACAAAGTATGTTAAAATAGAAGTTGAATTGAATGACTTAGCTCAGTTTTTATATATGATAAAAATCAAGATAATGCTATTAATTAAAGGTAACTTTGATAAGGACATTAATTAAAATGCCTATTAATACTATTATTATGAAACAAGAAGAAAAAATTTACACTCAGCATGCAGAGCATACAGAGTGGTTAAATAAAATGAAATTTTATGCAGATTATATTGTAATCTTAAAAAATAGATTAGAAGAAATTGCTTCAAAAAATAGTCATCAAGAAGTTTTGGCTAAGGTTGAACATTTCCAAAATCAATTTATTATTCAAAAAAATACAATTGATGAAATTTCTCATGAAATAAAAGCAGATGAGACGCATTTACAACATGAAGTTGAAAAGAATCCTGTTGCAGTTGATCATAGAAAGCTTCCTTACCATGTTGAAGAAAAGAATGCAATAGAGGCATTTGAAAAAAACTTTAATGAATTGCGAACTGAGTTTAAAGACTTTGCTGCAAAGTGGATGTAAAATTAAAAACCCTTTTATAATACATTTATAAAAGGGTTTTACTTTTTATTAATTTAATAATTAACTCAATTTTTTTAAGGCATTTCTTAAACTAGAAATTACAGCCTCTATATCATTTACATTACACGTGCCTACAGACATTCTATACCAAGGTGAATTATCTGATGCACCAAAACAATAAAATGGAACAACTGCTAATTTTGCTTCATCTAAAATAAATTTGGTAATATCTTTAGTTGTTTCTAAAACTTTACCATCAGCTGTTTTCATACCATGTAAATCAAATTTAATAGTTAAATAAATAGCAGCTTGGGGAGTAATAGCGTCTACTTTAAACCCTTCATTTTTTAGTGTTTGAAACCCTTTGTAAAAACCATCTAATCTGGCGATGATACTTTCTTTTTGTTTTGTGATAAACGCATCATACATATCTAAATTTGATAAATATTTTGCACTAGCAATTTGCTCTGCTTTAGGAGCCCAAGCACCTACATGAGTTAAAATTGCTTTCATTTTATCGATGATAAATTTTGGCCCCATACTCCAACCAACTCTTACTCCAGTTGCAGATAATGATTTTGAAATACCATCTACAAAAACAGTGTAAGCTTTCATTTCTGGATTTAATGTTACAGGGTTGTAATGCTTAGTATTACCAAAAGTTAATGCCCAATAAATTTGATCATACATTAAGTATACTGGTTTTTTATCTGGACCTCTTCGTTTGTTTTCAGCTAAAATTAAATCACAAATTTCATTTAAACCTTCTTTAGTAAATACAGTTCCAGTTGGGTTTTGAGGTGAACATAAAGCCACTAAAGTAGCATCTTGTATAAATGGAGCAATATCTTTAGCACTAGGCATAAAATTTTCTTCAGGCTTAGCTTCTATTACAACAGATTTTGCAAAATTTAAATATGAATAATGATTATTATTCCATGATGGAACAGCAAAAATTACTGTATCGCCTTCATCAACAAGTGCCTTAAAAATGCTGTATATAACAGGACGAGCACCACCTGCAATTAGTATCTCATCATTTTTATAATCTAATTCACCTCTTTCTTTTAATAAGTTAGAAACAGCATTGCGTAATTCTAACATACCATCTGCTGCAGGATAATTAGTTTGATCATCAAAATAAGCATCAACAATATATTGCTTAAGTTCAACAGGAATAGGAAATTCTTTAGGATTAAAATCACCTATTGTCATATTATAAATTTTCTCACCTTGTTTTATTTTTTCATTTACTTCTCCGGCAAGTTTAATAATTTCCGATCCAATAATGTTTTCAGCAAGTTTTGATACTTTTGATTTGGTTGAGTTCATGTTATTAATTTTTTTGAAAAATATACATAATACCCATTATTACAAAATAATGTTTTAAATAGATAATAAATGGTTAAATTATTGGTTATTAAATTTATAGCCAACCCCTCTAATTGATTGGAAAATAGTGGGTTCTTTTTGGTTTGGTTCAAAAAATTTCCTAAATCCTAAAATATAATTATCAATTGTTCTAGAAGATGGATTTTCATCAAAATTCCAAAGTTTCTGCAAAATCTCTTCTCTAGAAATAACTGTATTTTTATTTTCTATTAATAACTTTAAAAATGCTATTTCACGTTTAGATAATGTTTCACTTTCACCATTTTGTTTTATTACTGTATAATTTGAAAAATTAATTTCACAATTATTAAATTTATAAACTGACAAAACTTCGTTATCCGAATGATTACGTTTAAGAGCAATATTTATTCTTAATAACAGCTCTTCTAAATCAAATGGTTTAGTAATATAATCATCAGCACCTAATTTTAAACCTTCAATTTTGTCTTTTACATTATTTTTAGCTGTTAAAAATATTATTGGACAATTAATATTTAGTTCCTTTATTTTTTTAAATACATCAGTTCCACTCATAAGAGGGAGCATTATATCTAGTAAAATTAAATGGGGTGAGAATAGTTCAACATGTTTTAATGCTTCAATACCTGAATCAAAAGCTAAAACTGAATAATTTTCTAATTCTAAATTTAGTTTTAGAGTTTCAAGTAAATTAATCTCATCTTCAATTATTAGTATCTTATTTACCATTGATGCAATTTTATCGATTATTTGATTAAAATGATAATAAACTATTGATAATATAAAAATAAATTATTACCTATGTATATAACTAAACTACAAATATGAAAAAAACATTTACAATTTTAGCGTTATCTACTTTTTCTATAGGTTGCGTTTTTGCTCAACGGTCAGTTAATTTACCTGCTACACAGTATATTCAAGGCAATCCGGTAAAAACTGAATTAAAAAAAGAGGAAACACCTGTTGTTCAAAGAAAATGTGGAACACCTTCTGCCGTTAATGAATCATTTGAAACATGGATTGATAATGAAATTAAAAAACGTGAGCAATTTGCAAACGCAAAAACAGCTGCAGTAGTTTATACTATTCCAATTATTTTTCATATTATTCATACAGGCCAAGCAGTAGGAAGTGGTAGAAATTTAAGTTTAGCACAAATTAATTCTCAAATTACTCGTTTAAACGAAGATTATAGAAAATTAAATGCAGATAGAACTACTTATTTAACTCAGCCAGCGCTTAGCGCTTTACACGCTGATTGCGAAATTAGTTTCTGTGCAGCAAAAGTAAGTCCAACAGGTGCTGTTTTAACTGAACCTGGTGTTGAAAGAATTTTAGCATCAAGTAAAGGATGGACTAGTCCTCCATATTCTGGTATGAGCCCATCTTATTTAGAAGGAACAGTTAAACCAACCTCAATTTGGGATCCTACAAAATATTTTAATGTTTGGGTCGCAGAATTTAATGATGGTGTTTTAGGCTATGCTCAATTTCCTGTTGCTCCAAGTTCAACAACTGGTACAATTGGTGATTTATCTTCTATGCCAAATTCTGCTACAACTGATGGTGTAGTTTTAGATTACAAATTTACTGGCTTATCAGGTTCGGCTGGTGGACCATATAATTTAGGTAGAACATTAACTCATGAAGCTGGGCATTGGTTAGGTTTATATCATATTTGGGGTGATGATGGTAGTTCATGTTCAGGAACTGATAGAGTGACTGATACTCCAAATCAAGCTGGTGAAAATTATACTTGTCCTACAACAGCTGGATCAGTAAAAACTGATGCTTGCACGGCTTCATCTCCTGGGGTTTTATACCAAAATTATATGGATTATAGCGATGATAAGTGTATGGTAATGTTTACTACAGGTCAAAAAGCAAGATTGCAAGCTGTTATGGCAAATTGTGTACGCAGAAAAACATTGGGCACATCTACTGCTTGTACTGCTCCTTCAAGTATATTCGAATACTCTTCAATTGTTGATTTATCTATTTTCCCAAATCCAACAAATGGTGAAATCAATGTTACCGTTGATTTATTAAATAATGAAGATTTTACAGTTTCGGTAACAAATACATTAGGTCAAATAGTGAAAGAAGTAAAACAATTACATTCGAATGGTGCTACTGTTAAATTAGACCTAATTGGTAATGCTAATGGAATTTATTTTGTAACTGTTAAAACTAAAACGGGTTCAAGAACCAAACGAGTAGTTTTACAATAGTTTTATTATAA
>CALMMX010000367.1 GCA_937868545.1 uncultured Bacteroidota bacterium | reverse complement strand
ATTAACTATACATTAAAATAATAGTACTATTTAAAATAAAAATTCCTTCTGATATTTCAGAAGGAATTTTTTTTGCTATATATAATATATGCATTGACTATAGAAATAATATACTCCTTTCATAATCCTTTCGTCATTGCGAGGCTTTTCGCCGAAGCAATCTCAAACATAGTTTTGTTGTGAGATTGCTTTACTTCGGCAAGCTCTGTAACCTCGTTCCTCTCAATGACGAGAGTTTTAATAAAATTATATTAGCTCTGTAGCATATCCTTTTATGAACTTTTATGACTTTTATGGTAAAAAATAAACTTGGGTTTATAACAAGACTCTATATATTTGTAAAATGAAAAAATCTCCCATTGAATTGATAAATTTAAGTTTTAGCGCTATAATGGTTTTGCTAACTATTGTAGGTTTTTTTGTTTTTTTATTTACTGATTTAATGTCGGATAGAGTTTTTGGCACAAAACGTTATGTTTTGGCTTTTATTTTTTTAGCTTATGCAATATTCAGAAGCTACAGGATGTATGGTGTATTTAAAGCTCAAAAAAACACTGAAGAATAATTATCCTATTTTACTCCAAGAGCTTTTATGTTTAGCTTGTAGCTGGATCTGATGCACTAATAATTGATTTTCTGGAGAAGAAAGGCGTTCGTCTTCACTTAAAATTGCTTGTGCAGTAGAACGTGCTAATTGAAGTATTTGTCCATCTTGAACTAAATCTGCAATTTTTAAATCTAACACACCACTCTGTTGGGTTCCATCTAAATCGCCTGGGCCACGTAGTTTTAAATCCACTTCACTAATTTCAAATCCATCATTTGTTCTAACCATGGTTTCCATGCGTAGTTTACTATCTGCCCCTAACTTATATGATGTCATAAGTACGCAATACGATTTATCGGCACCTCGCCCAACTCGCCCACGTAACTGATGTAATTGAGATAAACCAAAACGTTCTGCACTTTCTATTACCATTACACTTGCATTAGGAATATTAACGCCCACTTCTATAACAGTAGTTGCAACCATTATTTGTGTTTGTTTATTGATAAACCGTTGCATTTCAAATTCTTTTTGTTGTGCGGTAAGTTTTCCATGTACAATACTAATTTGGTACTGTGGCGGTTTAAAATCATCAATTAATGCATCATACCCATTTTGTAAATTTTGAAAATCTAATTTTTCGCTTTCTTGTATGAGAGGATACACCACATAAACTTGTCGGCCAAGCGCTATTTGTTCTTTCATAAAACCAATTAAACGTAGGCGTTGGTTTTCCATGAAATGCATAGTAGTAATTGGTTTTCTACCTGGAGGTAATTCATCAATAACAGAAGTGTCTAAATCGCCATACAAGGTCATAGCAAGAGTACGAGGAATAGGTGTGGCAGTCATAATAAGTACATGTGGAGGTTGCGAATTTTTTTTATGCATTTTACCTCTTTGTGCAACACCAAACCTGTGTTGTTCATCAATTACTACTAAGCCTAAATTTTTAAATAGTACAACATCTTCTATAAGTGCATGAGTCCCAATTAAAATATGAATTTCTCCAGCTTCAAGTGCTTGATGCAAAATACGACGGGCTTTGGTTTTTGATGAACCCGTTAATAAATCAACTTTAATACCGAGTGGTTTTACTAGTTCAGATATAGTTTCAAAATGTTGTTTTGCAAGAATTTCGGTTGGTGCCATTAAACACGATTGAAAACCATTGTCTACTGCTAATAACATACTTAACAGGGCTACTAATGTTTTTCCACTACCTACATCACCTTGTACAAGTCTGCTCATTTGCTTACCCGAACCCATGTCAATTCTAATTTCTTTAACCACTCTTTTTTGAGCGTTAGTTAATTCAAATGGCATGTGTTTATAATAAAAATTATTAAACATATCGCCCACCTTACTAAAAACAAAACCTCGTGTTATTTGATGTCTATTGATGTTTGAGCGCAGTAGTTTAAGTTGTATGTAAAATAATTCTTCAAATTTTAACCTGAAACGCGCTTTTTCCAACAGTTCTTTTGAATCAGGAAAATGTATTTGTTTAAGTGCTTGGTATCTTGAAATTAAATTAAAATCACTAATTACAGTTGGCGTTAACGTTTCCTGAATATTTTGCGCATTAAGTTGATTACTTAAAATACGTTGTGCTTTTCTTATTCCTTCGCTATCTAATCCTTTAAATTTTAATTTTTCGGTACTATGGTATACCGCTTGAAAGGCAGATTGCAAGGCAAGCAATTCTTCTGATACAATTTCAATATCTGGATGAGAAATATTAAATTTATAATTAAACTGTGTTGCTTTTCCGTAAACAATATATTCTGTTTGAAGTTTAAGTTTTTCGGCCATCCATTTATGCCCTTGAAACCAAACTAATTCAATAACACCTGTTCTATCTCTAAACTTAACCACTAATCGTTTTGAGCGTTTATCGCCCACAACTTCCATATTTTCAATAAATCCTCGTAATTGATAAGAAGCACCATCTTCGGTTACTTCTCTAATATCATAAAACTTTGTTCTATCAACGTATCTGAATGGATAGTGTGAAAGCAAATCTTTATACATACTAATGTGTAATTCTTTTAACAGTGCTTCCGCACGTTGTGGACCAATCCCTTTTAGGTAACTAATTGGCGTTTCTAAAAATGAGTTAAAAGAATTCATGTTTGACAAAAATACTATTAGATTTTTGTTAATACAATTTCTATATACAGGGGTATTTAACAAAAAAACTATTTTATTTTTGTTTGGTGAGATATATTTTAATATCATTATTTGTGTGCTCAGCACTGTTTTCTAAAGCACAATTTTTAGATACTATAAAATCTATTACCCATAAAAAACCTAGTATTGATGCACGATTAGAAACAAGGCAATCATTTATTAAAAATGGATTAGTAAAAGTTACAGGTGTAAGATTAGGTTTGATATTTCAAAAGAAATTAAAGGTAGGAGTTGGCTATAGTTGGCTAAAGTCTGATGTTAGTGAGAATTTATATATTTTAAATTCATCAGGTAAAAACGATACTGTAAAAAATTTTTTAAAATTTGGTTACGTTGCTTACTATGCCGATTTTGTTTTTCATAAAACAAAGCACTGGCAATTAAGTGTGCCTTTGCAATTGGGAACTGGGTTGGCTTGGTTTAAATATAATTACAAGGATGAAACATTTAAATCTAAAAAACACTTTTTGTTATTATATGAACCTGGTATTTCGGTGCAATATAAACTAACACAATGGGTTGGATTAGGTGCAGACATTGGTTATAGGTTTACATTAAAAAATACTCAATACGTAGGCGATAAATTAAACTCTCCAACTTATGCATTTAAAATAATGTTGTGGTTTGATCAATTGTTTTATGTGTTAGCGCCAAATCATGCCTTAACCAAAAAATTTGGACCAGCTGCATGGTAGTTTTGTAAATGATATTCAATTAAATAATGAAAGAAAAAGCTTACGTTTTTTGCTTTTTCTTTTTAGCAGCTGGAAATAAGATGTTGTTTAAAATCAATCTGTAACCAGGTGAATTAGGATGTAAGCTTAAATCGGTTGGCGGATCTTCTACACGATGCTCGTAATCTTCAGGGTCATGGCCGCCGTAAAACGTCCACGTGCCTTTACCATGATCGCCATGAATGTATCTTGCTTCATTTAAGGCTTTAGCTTCACCTAAAATGAGCACGTTTTTTTTAATGTAAGATTTTGTGTAAGCAGTTGTTTGACCATAAAAACCTTTTATTGTTTGTACATGATTTTGGCATAACATAGTTGGTACTGGGTCCCATTTAGCAGAAAATTCAAACAAGGTAAATACATCATTATCTTTATTTACACCATATTGGCGGCGTGGAGTTGTTGCATCAATAGTTGAAAACTCATATTCGTATGGGTTTGTGCTTAACTGGTATTTTTCAAATGCATAACCTTTCGAGAAATCTATTTTTTTATTCATTGCAGGGTCTGCAGGATCATGGTCAAACATTGTTTCACAAATATCAATGCCTTCCGAGGCTAGAGCAATATCATAACTATCAGTAGCACTACACATAGCAAACATAAATCCACCAACAAATACAAAATCATTTATTTTTTTTGCAACAGCTAACTTCAATTGCGACACTTTAGCAAAGCCTAGTTTTTTAGCCATTGCTTCATCATCTTTAACTTGTAATTGGTACCAAGCCGCTTGATGGAAAGACCCATAAAAACGTCCGTACTGCCCAGTAAAATCTTCATGGTGAAGATGAAGCCAATCGTAGTCTTTAAGTTTATCACCAATTATTTCTTCATCGTAAACTACTTCGTATGGAATTTCGGCGTATTTTAAAACTAAAGTAACTGCATCATCCCAAGGTTGTTTTGTTTTAGGTGAGTACACAGCTATTTTTGGTGCTTTCTCTAATTTAACAGCATCCTGATTTACTTCGGGGTTTGCAATGTCTGCTAATATTCCATTTGCTTGTGCATCTGAAATTACTTCAAAACTTACACCTCTAACATTACATTCATTAGAAACAGGTTTAGCATTTGGAATTAAAAAACTACCACCTCTGTAATTTGTAAGCCATTGAATTTCTAATTCACCTTTTATACTCCAATAGGCAATTCCATAAGCTTTTAAATGATTTTTTTGAGTTTCATCCATCGGAATGAGAATGTAACTAGCAAAACTAATCACAGAATTTAAGCAAAAAAGAAATATGATTACTATACGATTCATTATAAATACTAATGTACGGCTTTCTTTTAAAAGGGTTGGTTAATTGCTGTTAAAATTTATATGTTAATTTTTAACCTTTTTTAATATTTGGCACTTTAATTGTTTTTATAATTAAAACTTAAAAACTATTATATGAAAATGCCTTTAATGATGATTTCCGTTGGAGAAATGACTGATCAATTAGTAAAAATTGTTATTGAATATGCACCAAAATTTGTAGGTGCTATATTAGCCTACATTATTGGGATGTGGTTAATTAAGAAAGTATGCGCCGGCTTGGGTTTAATTATGAGTAATAGGCATTACGACCCAACCTTACAAGCATTTTTAGCTGCATTAGTAAAAACTACTTTATCTGTTTTATTAGTGCTTACGGTTGTAGGTATGCTAGGTGTAAATACAACTTCTTTTGCAGCATTATTGGCTGGTGCTGGTGTTGCTATAGGTGCTGCTTTAAATGGAACACTTGGTAATTTAGCAGGAGGAGTGATGATGTTAATTTTTAAACCATTTAAAAAGGGAGATTTAATTGAAGCTCAGGGTTCTGTTGGAGATGTAGTAGAATTAGGAGTGTTTAATACAACAATTTTATCGCCAGATAAAAAAACAGTGATATTACCTAATGGCCCATTAAGCACTGGTGTTATTACCAACTATACAACAAATGGTTTTTTACGTGTGGATTTAGTTATGGCAATTGCGCCAGATATGAATATTGAAAACGCTCGTAAAGTTGCGATTGATGCTATGCTTACACATCCTAAAGTTTTAAAAGATCCTAAACCAGAAGTGAGCGTTTTAAAAATTGGTGATGGAATGGTTACATTAGCTATTAGACCATATACTTTGCAAGCAGATTATTGGGATGTGTATTTTGGAGTTCAAGAATTAGTGAAAAATGCGTTTGATGCTAATAAAATTGAAGGCCCTATTCCACATAGAGTTATTATTAATAAATAATTTAAATACTAATTAATAAAAGAGGCTGCCTCAAAAGTCCAAAATCGTCATGCTGAACTCGATTCGGCATCTCTTAAGAGGTTGATATTACTCATCTCTAGATTCTGAA
>CALMMX010000366.1 GCA_937868545.1 uncultured Bacteroidota bacterium | reverse complement strand
TCTACCATCTGAGCTAAGGTACCAACTTAATTGGGTGGCAAATTTAAAATAAATTTTTGTTATTGCAAAAAAAACTTAAAAAAACTTAAAATCATTTTTACTTGGCACAAATTACCTATTTTTATAATCTATTGAATTTAGTAATTGACATAGGTAACACCCGCATAAAATCTGCCTTATACAGCGGAAGCGAATTAGTAGAATTAAAAATCTATTCAAGCCCCACCGAACTTTTAAATAGCCCACAAATTCAAAAATGCTCGCAAATTATTATTGGTAGTGTTGTAAAAGAAGCTGATGAACTAGTAAAAAACTTGCAAAATTTAAAACCAACCATCATTTTTACTACCCAAACGCCAATTCCTCTACAAAATAATTACAAATCCCTTTCTACTCTGGGTTCAGACAGGCTAGCCGCATCAATTGGTGCGTATTATTTATACCCAAACCATAATGTTCTTGTAATTGATGCTGGCACATGCATTAAATATAATTTTACTGATTGTGATAATAATTATCTTGGTGGCGCAATATCACCAGGCTTACAAATGCGTTTTAAAGCCTTAAACCATTTTACCTCTAAATTACCAGTTGTTGAACTAAATCCACAGTATTCAGATTTAATTGGAAATAATACTCAAAACTCTATTTTATCAGGTGTTTTCCTTGGAACAATTACCGAAATTGATGGAATAATAGAACAATACAATCAAAAATACAGCAATCTAATATGCATATTAACAGGTGGTGATGCCGATTACTTGGCAAATCGGTTAAAAAATAGCATATTTACGCACCAAAATTTAACACTCAAAGGACTAAACGATATTTTAAACTATACCATTGAAAGCAAAAAAAAATAATTCTCTATTAAAAACAGCCTATTTAACTGTTGTATTCATTATTTTGAACTACACTTTTTTTGGTCAAATCTTAACTTCTAGTCCATACTCACGCTACGGTTTAGGCGAAATTAACCAACAAACTTTTGCAGCACAAGCTGCCTTAGGTAATTCATTTATTGCTTATCACCAAGATACTATTGCTCCATTTTATATAAACATTGCTAATCCTGCAGGTTTGGCGAGTATTAAACTAACTGTTTTAGAGATTGGTGGTCAAGGTCAATTTACAAAGATTAGTAGCACAAGTTCTAATACAAATAAACGAAATGTAAATTTCTCATATGGTTCTTTAGGCTTTCCTCTTAAAAAAATTGGAGGAATGGCATTTGGAATTATGCCATACAGTACAGTAGGCTACAAAATTACTTCATACCAAGATGAACCTAGTATTGGATCTATGAAATATATTTTTCAGGGAGATGGTGGATTAAACAAAGTGTTTTTAGGTTCAGGAATAAGGCCCTTCCGTAACTATGAATCAAAATTTTATAAATCAGACTTTGCAGATACGCTTATAGCCCATGAAAAAACAAAACAATACAAACGTATTAAATTTGGTAGACAATTAGTTTCAAATTTTTCAATTGGCGCATCAGCTAATTATATTTTTGGTACTATTAACCAAACAACAGACGCTATTTACCCATCATCTGTTTTATTTTTTAACACCAAACGCCAACGTTCTGCACAAGTAAATGATTTTACTTTTAACGGTGGCATGCAAACTCATTTTACTATTGATTCGGCAAAATACCACGGTAAAGACACTTTAAAAAAAGGACATAGAATAAATTTAAAAGAACGCTTAGTAGTTGGAACAGGTTTTTTTATTAATACTCCAACAAGTTTAAATGCCAAACAAAACAATATCATTTATACGTATGCTTTAGATGGTTTTGGTACAGAGCGCCCAAAAGATACCGTTTTAAATTCACAAGGTATAAATGGGGAAATAACTTTACCTCTTGAATTTGGAGCTGGTTTATCGTTAAAAAAAGGAGAAAAACTAACTGTATTACTTGATGCAGCAACGACCAATTGGAATGGTTTTAAATATTTTGATGCGCCAAATATTGAATTTAAAAACAGTTATAGAGTTTCTTTTGGTATTAATTATGTGCCAAATAAATTAGCATACGGCTCATCAAATTACATTAAACGTATACATTATAGATTAGGTGCCTCTTATACAAATGGGTATTTAGATTTAAAGAATACTAAAATTAGCAATTACGCAATTACTGCTGGACTGGGCTTACCAGTTGGTATTGGCAGGTACGATGAAATTGGGGTTGTAAACGTTTCGGCTCAATTTGGAAAATTAGGTAGTACTAATAATAATTTATTACAAGAAGAATATATTCGTTTAAATGTTGGATTTACTTTTAATAAGCGTTGGTTCATTAAATACAAATACGATTAATAAATCAAAAAACATTATGGCAAAACTATCAATAAATATTTTTATTTTAATGATAATTTGCGCTGTAACTTCTTGCCAAACTAATAGAAATGATGTGTTGGCAATTGGTAAAAAATCTATTGTTCCTTCACAAACTGGTAAAAACATTACCATGTTATACTCAGATTCTACTTACTTAAAAATTAAGTTAGAAGCTCCAGAAATGTTGATGTATAACAAAAATGTAAAAGAACCAATGACCATTTTACCTAAAGGTTTATATGTAATTTTTTACGATTCAAAAGAAAAACCAGCAACTACTTTAAAAGGAAATTATGGTGTTCGTTACGAAACAAGTCAACGCATGGAAATAAAATACAATGTTGAAGTTGTAAACGAAAAAGGAGAAAAATTAAATACAGAAAAATTAGTGTGGGATGAACGTAAACAAAAAATTACTACCGATGCCTTTGTTACAATTACCACAAATAAAGAGGTAATTATGGGAAATGGTCTTGAAGCAAATCAAGATTTTTCGAGGTATGAAATTAAAGAAGTTACAGGAAAAATAAGAATAAACGACAACGAATTATAATTTAACTACATAATATAAAATGAATAAGTTTTTTAAAATACTTGAAATAATATGGCTTGTAGCTGCGCTTGCATCGGCAGTAATAGCTGTATATTTTTTAATTATAAAAGATAATGAAGGAGCCTTATACTTTGTTTTTGTATTTATTATTGCAAGCATTATGTATTTATTACGTAAGCACCAACGCAAAAACCAAGAAAAAGTATTTGAACACAATTCAAAATTAAAATGATAGATACTATTGCCATAGTTGGTGGAGGTATAAGTGGAACTCTAGTAGTTCTAAACTGTCTTAAACATTCTACTAAAGCAATAACTATACATTGGTACGATAAGTCAAATCAGTTTGCAAAAGGTTACGCCTACTCTACCAGCAATAATTTACATTTATTAAATGTAAGAGCTAGTAACATGTCTGCTTTTCCTGATGAACCAAGCCATTTTATAAATTGGCTTCAAAAAAATAATCTACCATACACATCTACTGATTTTGTTCCACGTACAATTTATGGCAATTATATTTGTGATACATTTAATCAATTAAAAGTTCAAAATCCTTTAGTTACTATAAATCAATATCCCTTTGAAGTAGCACAGATTAATAAATCAGAAACTGATTTTGAAATAATTACATCATCTACAAAAAACAATTGTCATTTTGTTGTGTTTGCCGTTGGCAATTTTTTACCAGCACACCCTAAATCCACAAATCTAGATTATACCGCACAGCCTAACTATTTCCAAAATCCATTTTCAAAAGATATAATAAAACATGTAAATGAGGCTAAATCTGTTACAATTATTGGTTCTGGATTAACAATGGTTGATGTAGTTTTAACTTTAAGCTCAAATGACTATAAAGGCAAAATAAATGTAATTTCACCACATGGTTATCTACCCAATTCGCATAGTGAACCGCCTCATAATGCTATAAACCCATTTTTAGACAATACAAAAAAATATACATTACTGGAAGTATTAAGTATTACTAATAAGCAGTTAAAACTCGCTAAAAAAGAAAACAACAATTGGTTTGGTGTAATAGATTCTCTTCGACCTTTTACTCAAACACTTTGGTTAAACTTTTCACTAAACGATAAAAAGCATTTTTTGCGTCATTTAAGGCATAAATGGGGAGTTGCAAGACACCGTTCTCCGCAACAAAGTATGTATGTTGTTCAAAATTTGATTAATAACCATCAATTGCAACTTATTAAAGCTCGCCTAAAATCAATTTCATTTGTAAATTCTCAATTTCAAATTGATTTTTCAAACGACTCTTTAAATACAATAAATACAGATGTTTTGATTAATTGCACCGGTCCTGAATCTAATTTTGAGAAAATAGATCAACCACTAATTCAAAATCTTCTTAAATCCAACATAATTTCATGCGATGACTTAAAATACGGACTAAATTGCACCTTTGAAGGAGAAATTAGCCCTAATTTCTATACTTTAGGCCCACCACTCAAAGGAATATTATGGGAAAGTATAGCAGTGCCCGAAATTAGGCAACAAGCACTCAATTTAACTTTAAAAATAATTGCATAATATTTTCCATATTTCAGCAATAATTTTATCTTTGCCTTCCTTAAATTTATAACACATTATGAGCATTTTAGAAAAAATTCGTAGCAAGACAGGTCTTTTGGTTGGTATAATTGGTTTAGCACTAGTTATCTTTATTTTAGAAAGTTTATTAGGCTCTGGAGGAGCTTTGTTTTCAGGTAACGATACATTAGTTGGTAAAATTGCTGGCGATAAAATTGATTACACAACATTTAATAATAAAGTAAATGAAATTACTGCGCAATGGCAACAAGCTAATCCGCAAGGAACTTTAGATGAAAAAACTAAAGATCAAATTCATGAATCGGTTTGGGCACAAATGATTAATGATAGAATTATTAAAACACAATTCAAAAAATTAGGTGTTGCAATATCTTCTGAAGAATTATTCGACTTAATGCTTCAAAACCCTCACCAAACTGTAATGCAACAATTTTCTGATCCACAAACAGGTCAAATAAACGAAAATTTCAGAAGACCTGATGGCTCTTTTGATGTTGCTAAATTACGTCAATTAGTAGCTGGCTTGCCTGCAGATCAAGCAAAAGCTTGGAAACAATTAGAAAAACAAGTTATGGAAGTGCGCACAGCAGAAAAATATAACATGTTAATTAAAAAAGCTATTTATGTAACTACTGCTGAAGCTAAAGCTGCATTTGTAAATCAAAACAAACAAGTTAATTCTACATTTGTTATGAAACGTTACTCAGCGGTTTCTGACTCAGCTGTAAAAATAACTGATGAAGACATTAAAGCATACTATAACGCTCACCAAAACGAATATAAAATTTCAGAACCAGTTCGTAAAATTGAATACGTAGCATTTGATGTATTACCTTCAAAAGCAGATTACGAAGCTTTACAAAAAGAAACTAACGAAATAGCTGAAAAATTTAAAACTATAAGCCAAAAAGAAGATTCTTCTTTTGTAGCTCAAGAAAGTGAAGATGGTCAAGTTAACATTGCTAACTACGGCAAAAAAAACATGATTATTACTGACTCTAGTGTTTATACAGCAGCTAAAGGAACTGTATTTGGCCCTTACACAGAAGGTACATTTTTAAAAATTTACAAATTAACTAATATCAAATCAATTGCTGATTCAGCAAAAGTTCGTCACATTTTAATTGGTTTTCAAAATCCAAAAACAAGACAACAACGTGACCCAGCTTTAGCAAAACGTATGGCGGATAGCGTTTTAGTTTTATTAAAAGCTAAAGCTGTAAGTTTTGATACTTTAGTTAAAACAATTTCGGATGATTTAGGTTCTATTGATAAAGGTGGAGACTACGGTTGGTTTGATGAAAACAAAGGCTTTGTTCCTGAATTTAAAAATGCTGGTTTAGAAGGTACAGTAGGAAACATTACATTAGTACCAACTCAATTTGGATATCATATTATTGAAGTATTAAACGTTTCAAAAAGTCGTCATAACTCATACACTGTAGCTCAAATTTCTAAATTAATAGCTCCAAGTTCAGAAACAACACAAGAATACTATAAGAAAGCAACTGATTTTGCTGGTCAAAATAAATCAGCTGAAGCTTTTAACAAATCTGTTGAAACTGCAAAATTAAACAAACGTGTTTTAGAAAACATTAAAGAAAATGATAAACAATTTCCAGGTTTAGATGATGCAAGAAATATGGTGCAATGGATTTATAAATCTAAAAAGGGTGATGTAAGTGATGCATTAGAATTTAAAGATCGTTTTATTGTTGCTTGTATTGTTGGAGTTAAAGAAAAAGGAATTGCTCCTTTAGAAGAAGTTAAAGATGAAGTAACTGTTAAAACAATCAGAGATAAAAAAGCTGAAATGTTTATCAATGAATTTAAAACAAAAGCTGGAGCTTCTAAATCTACTCAAGACATTGCAGCAAAAATGGGCTTAACAGAAGAAAAAGCAGATGCTTTAACTTTTACCGCTTATAACGTTGGTACAATGGGCAGAGAAGATGCTTTAGTTGGAACTGCGTGTTCTATGAAAGCTGGATCAACAAGTAAAGCTACTAAAGGTGATAATGGGGTATTTGTAGTAAGTGTTGCTGCAGTAAATGAAGCTCCATTACCAAAAGATTTTAAAGCTAAACAAAAAGAAATTGAACAAACTTCTGCTTACAGAGTAGATGGTGAATTATATGATGCTCTTAAAGAAAAAGCAGATATTGAAGACCATAGAGGTAAATTCGGTTTTTAATTTTTCAAACTTAGAATAAAAAAAAGAGGTTGTTTTTACAAACAACCTCTTTTTTTATTTAGTTTATTCAAACCTTATTTATTTCTCTTTAGGACAAGTGTTAATGCCTACCAAAGGATATAGTGGACAAAAACTAATTAAACTTGTTAATGCAAAAATGCCCGCTGCTACTAATAAAATAATGCCTAATGTTCCTGAAATAATGTGAGTAAAAAATAAAATTGCAATAACTAATGCAATAACTACTCTAACTACTCTGTCGATTGTACCCATGTTTTTTTTCATAATTCTTGTTGTTTTATTTTAGTGATTAATTAAACCTATTTTCAGAACAAAATTAAGTTTACTGTAACCCAACAATTGGTGACATATGTCACAGCCTATAAAATTTTTATACTATCAGAATTTTGAACAACCTTATATTCTTTCTCCAGTTTTTTCATCACTCTAGTAATAACTTCGCGAGCAGTACCTAGCTCATTTGCAATTTCTCGATGTGAAATATGAACAGGGTTTTCTTTCCTAATTATTGAAGTTTCCTTTAAAAAATGATAAAGCCTTTGATCTAAATTAGTAAACACTAATTGATTTATAGTATCTAACAAATCATTATACCTAACCTTGAACTGTTGATGAAATAAGGTATTAAACTCTGGATATAACTTTGTTAGCATTTCTATTTTATCAGCTGGAATTATAAGTAAAATAGAACTTTCAGCAGTTTTTGCGTAAACTGTACTTTTATCATTAGAAATACTTGCAGAAAAAGACATTATACAGCTCTCAGAAGGCTTTATGTAATATAAGAGCAACTCTTTATCTTCTTGCCTAGTAAATACCTTTAATAAGCCCTTAATAACAATTGGGATTACTTTCACATATTGCCCTTCTTTTAATATTTCAATATCTTTTTCAAATTCAACTACACTAGAAACTTCCAATATTTTTGAAGTTAATTCCTTGCCTAAAAAAGCAAGTTGTTGTTTTACAATTTCATTACTAACCATCATTTAAAATTATTAAAAATGTATTAAGAATTACAAAATTGGCAAATTTATTAAACTGAAAACACACCCAATTTGTTTTGGCTCGAGATTAATTACTTCCAATTCAATTTGAATATCCATACCTAAAACAAAAAACTCCCACACTGCAAACAGGTGGGAGTTTAAAATATAAGTTTATAGGTTATTCTTTAATAACCTTTACTATTTGTTGCTTATTGTTTTGAATCAACTTAACAAAATAAACACCGTTTGAATTGTTTTTCAAATCTAAACTTTGTTTGCCAGCTGCAAATGTTGTATTTATCAATACATCACCTAAAACATTAGTAACAATAACTTGTGTAGTTGAAATTAATTCAACAGTAAATAATCCTTTATTAGGGTTAGGATAAACATTAGCATTTAAATCTGCATTAGTTAAGTCTTGTAATCCAACACAACCATTAACCGTAACTGTGCTAACCGCACTAACAACGCTAACGCAACCAGTTACAGTACTTGTACCTGAAACAGAATATGAAGTTGTAGTTGAAGGAGAAACTATTGCAGAACCACCAGAATAAGTATATGTATCTGCTCCTGTAGTAATTATTGTGAATGAATTTCCTGCACAAATAGATCCGCTATTTACAGAAATTGTTGGAGGTGTATATACACCAATTGTAGCAACAGCAGTATTAGAAGCTGCACATCCAAATGCACTAGTACCTGTAACACTATATGTTGTATTTACAGATGGGCTTACAATTGCAGAACCACCTGAAAAAGTATAAGTTGCTGCACCTGTAGGATTAAGTGTATATGAACTACCTACACAAACATTACCACCACTAATTGCAATTGTAGGCAACGGATTAACAGAAACAGTAATTGGAGCACGAGACGTTGATGTACATCCAACAACAGAACCTAAAATAAAAATTTGACCATTACCAGACTTAAATCCTCCAGTGTGAGTTACATCTGTACACGTTGGTGTAGCATAACTACTACCTCCGCCACCGCCTTCCCAAGCAGAACTACCACCACCATAATAGCCGCCGCCGCCGCCGCCGCCAGTTTGACCAGCTGGTGCGTTACCGCCATTACCTAATGCACCATCCGGTGAACCACCTGCAATTTGAGTTCCTCCAGAACCTAAATAGGTTCCAGTAAGACCATTAGAACCATTTAAACCACCAGCATTTCCACCAGCATCTCCAGATGAATGGTTTACACCAGTTCCACCGCCACCGGCTCCAATAACAACTCTATTAGAAAGTGCGTTTCCGCCTTGTCTAATATCAGATGCACCGCCGCCGCCGCCGCCGCTTCTACCACCAGACCAACCGCCACCAGTTCCTCCTCCATTAAAACCAGCTGTACCACCAACAGTAGTACCTCCATCTCCACCTTTGCCACCAACCCAAATATTTAAAACCTCACCAGGAGTTACTGCCATTACAGCTTGTACTCTGCCGCCAAGGCCTGGAATAATTGTTGGCACATTGTATCCAAATCCACCTTGTGCACCGTAAACATCTACAGAAAGAGAGGTTACTCCCATTGGCACTGTATAAGTTTGCATACCACCTGTATAATTAAAAGTGTAAGAAGTTGGAGTAATAAATGATTCTGCATAATACGTTGTTGTAGTTGTAGGAGTATAAGCAATATTTGCACCACTACCACTTGTTCCAAGTAAAGTGCCACCAGTTGGTGCACTATACCAATTAATAGTTGCTCCAACAGCCGTAGCATTTAAGGTTGTTGTTTGGCCAACACAAATTGATGTTGGCGTAGCGGTAACGCCACTTGGAACAGGGCATTGCGCGCTAATAGAATTAATCGATAGTGCGAATAATCCTGATAATAATACATAGTAGTTTTTTTTCATAATTTTAACATTTTGGTTATAAGTAAATGTATATATAAATTTTAACAAAAAAAAAAACGCTCACAACATTGTGAGCGTTTAATAGAACAATTAATAGTGGATTTTATCCATTTAAAGCCTCTGCACCTGCAACAATTTCCAAAATTTCGGTTGTAATAGCAGTTTGACGAGCTTTATTATAACTAATTTTTAAATCACGTAACATATCTTTTGCATTATCAGTTGCTTTATGCATTGCTGTCATACGCGCACCATGCTCAGATGCTAATGAATCTAATAAGGCTTTATAAAATTGAGTTTTTAACGAACGAGGTATTAAATCACCCAAAATAAATTCTTTGCTTGGTTCAAATGCATAATCTACAGCACTAGTTTTTCCTTCAGCTTGAGTTGCTACAACTGGTAAAAACTGCTCATCTTGTACAATTTGAATAGCTGCATTTTTAAATTGATTATATACTAATACAACTTTATCAAATTCTTTATTTACAAAAGATAACATTAAACGATCAGCTATTTTCGAAGCGTTATCATAAGTTAAATCATCAAAGATGGCATTTAAATCGTGAACTTCTCCACCATGAACACCTTTATCGCTATGTACACCATGCATACCATATTCAGTACGTTTAAAAGCATCATTTACTTTTTTACCAATACAAACTACAGAAACATTATGTCCAGCGTAATCATCCTTAATTAAACTCCATGTTTTTTTAATAACATTTGAGTTAAATCCTCCAGCTAATCCTCTATTTGAAGAAATAGAAACAAGCAGTACGTTTTTTGACGCTGAAGTTCTTGCGTAAACATTCTCAGAAGAATCTAAACTAGAACTTACATTTTGCAAAATTTCTTGTAATTTATTTGCGTATGGACGCATTTGAGTAATCGCATCTTGAGCACGTTTCAACTTAGCAGCACTTACCATTTTCATGGCACTAGTAATCTGCATGGTTGAACCCACCGACGCTATTCTATTTCTTACTTCTTTTAAATTTGCCATCTTTTATGAAAATTTTGAATGCTGAATTTTAAATTTTGAATGAATACACTTAATTTAAAATTCAACATTCATAATTCAACATTTTTTAATTATATTTTGCAGTTAATTCTTTTGCAGTAGCTTCTAATACAGAAGTAATGCTATCATCAAATTTACCTGCTTTTAAAGCGTTTAATTGCTCTTTATTTTTGCGCTCACACACATCAATAAATTCTTTTTCAAACTCTTTTACTTTATTTACAGGAACTGAACGTAATAAGTTTTTAGTTCCTAAATAAATAATAGCAATTTGTTGTTCAACTGTTAAAGGAGACGCGTTAGCTTGTTTTAAGATTTCAACGTTACGAGCACCTTTATCTAATATAGATTTTGTAGCAGCATCTAAATCAGAACCAAACTTAGCAAACGCTTCTAATTCGCGGTATTGAGCTTGATCTAATTTTAAAGTACCAGCCACTTTTTTCATTGATTTAATTTGAGCATTACCACCCACACGTGATACAGAAATACCTACGTTAATAGCTGGACGAACACCTGAGTTAAATAAATTTGACTCTAAGAAAATTTGACCATCTGTAATTGAAATTACGTTAGTTGGAATGTATGCAGAAACGTCACCACCTTGAGTTTCAATAATAGGCAATGCTGTTAATGAACCACCACCTTTTACAATTGGCTTCAATGCCTCTGGTAAATCGTTCATGTTTTTAGCAATTTCGTCAGATGCATTAATCTTAGCAGCACGCTCTAATAAACGACTGTGTAAGTAGAAAACGTCACCTGGGTATGCCTCACGTCCTGGAGGACGACGTAATAATAATGACACCTCACGGTAAGCAACAGCTTGTTTAGATAAATCATCATACACGATTAATGCTGGACGACCAGTATCTCTAAAGAATTCACCAACTGTAGCACCAGCAAATGGAGCGTAAAACTGCATTGGAGCAGGATCAGAAGCATTAGCAGCAACAACAACTGTATAAGCCATTGCACCATTTTCTTCTAAAGTACGAACAATACCTGCAACTGTAGAACCTTTTTGAGCTATAGCTACATATATACAAAATACTGGTTTTCCAGCATCATAAAATTCTTTTTGATTGATAATTGTATCAATAGCAACAGTAGTTTTACCAGTTTGACGGTCACCAATGATTAACTCACGTTGTCCACGTCCAATAGGAATCATCGCATCAATAGCTTTAATACCTGTTTGTAATGGCTCATTAACTGGTTGACGGTAAATTACACCTGGCGCTTTACGCTCAATTGGTAATTCATAAGTTGTTCCTTGGATAGGACCTTTACCATCAATAGGGTTACCTAATGTATCAATTACACGACCTAACATACCTTCACCAACTTTAATTGATGCAATACGTCCAGTACGTTTAACAGAAGAACCTTCGCTAATACCTGTGCTAGCACCTAATAATACAGCACCAACGTTATCTTCCTCTAAGTTTAATACGATACCTTGTAAACCTGTTTCGAACTCAATAAGCTCTCCAGATTGAACTTTAGATAAACCGTAAATACGAGCGATACCATCACCTACTTGTAGAACAGTTCCAACTTCTTCCAATTCAGCTTCTGATTTGAAGCCTGATAATTGTTGTCTTACAATTGCAGATAATTCGGTGGGTTTTACTTCTACCATTGTGAGATGGTTATATTTTTAGTGTAAATGTTTTTTCTTC
>CALMMX010000365.1 GCA_937868545.1 uncultured Bacteroidota bacterium | reverse complement strand
AATTGCACTATTATCTTTAGATTTTAATTCACCTATTACAACTGAATTTTCGCTTGCAACTTCATTAAAATTAACTCTATATATATCAAACTCACCAATACCATCATTTCTAGAAGAGGCTATATAACCAAATTTCCCATTTTTTGAAATCCTGAAATTCATATCATCATCTGTAGTATTAATAGGATACCCAATATTTTTTGGCGCAGTAAAGGTATTTGTAGAGGATTCGTATTCTGATTTAAAAATATCGTATCCACCCATACTAGCATGCCCTTTTGATGAAAAATAAAGCGTTTTTCCATCAGGGGATAAATTAGGAAAATCATCATCTAAAGGAGTATTAATATTTGGTCCAGCGTTTTGAGGCTCAGACCATCCGCCTGCTCCAGAGGGAACAATTTTACAAATATAAATATCAGTGCCACCAAAACCACCTTTTCTGTTACTTGCAAAAAATAAAATATTACCATATTGGCTAATAGAAGCTGCTATTTCTTGTCCGCCTGAATTAATTTTTGGATCTAATTTTTCTGGTTTAGAAAACTTACCATTTTGCTCTAATTTACTTAAAAACAAATTGCCAGTTTTTGGTCCTTCAGGTTTATATAATAACATTACTTCACCATTTGCGCTTAAACCTACAACTTCCATCCCACTATTGCCGTTATCAATTGGAGAGCCAATTAGTTGAGCTTTAGTATAATCACCATCTTTTACCTTAGACATATAAATGGAGTTATTATAACTACCATTCAATAATTTTTCGGCGTTTTTTTCAGGTCGTTTTGTATTATAAACAATAAAACTCTCGTCAGCAGTAACAAATGGGTAATAATCATTATATCCCGAGTTTATGTTTTTCCCCAAATTTTGAAAATGAACATCAACAGGGTATTTCATTAATTCCTTGGCATTAATACAATATTGTATTTGCAAATCAGCATCTTCTAAATTATAAATTGAGCCCTTTGCTTCTAATTTAAATTTATTAAAAGATTTTATGGCCTCATCAAACCGGTTGGCAAATTGATAGGCTCTACCTAATAAATATAAGCTATTTGGGTCGTGCTTTTCGTTACGATTTACAATTTCTAAATAAGGAACTGCTTTTGCTTTGTTTAAGTTACTATTAAGATAACAAACACCCACATTATAATTATACTGTATGTTTTTATTATCATCATTTAAAAGCTGCAAATAATCAATTAATGCATCTTCATAGTTTTCTACTTTTAGTTTTGCTAAAGCACTTTCGGGTGTAACTTTAGTATATCCATCATCACCATCTTGGGCAATGGCCAAATTGACGCAAAAAATAGGAATAAGAAAATATTTCTTCATTTTATGATTTATTTATAAAATACTAATTTATACAAATATTAGCAATTGACATGGCATTGTGCAAAACTGTTTAAATAGTTTTACAAAATTTTATGATTTTTCTATAATATTGATAGTATCATTAAAAGTAATAAAATGAAATTCTTTACAAAAAGATTAATAATTGTAGTATGCACATTATCTGCATTATTATTAAATACAACCTGTACAAATAAAAAAAACAAAGTAGATACTCGCACTATTTTTAATTATAACGAAATGGCTGGTGTTTCGAGCTTAGACCCAGCTGCGGCTAATAATGTTGAAAATATTTGGCCAGTAAATCAATTGTTTAATGGATTGGTTCAAATGAATGATTCATTAAGAGTTATACCTTGTATTGCAAAAAAATGGTACATAAGTGATGATGGTTTAACTTATACCTTTATTTTAAGAAACGATGTGTATTTCCATGATAATAAATGCTTTGAGAAAGAAAAAGGTAGAAAAATTACAGCTAAAGATTTTGTTTACTCTTTTAATAGACTTTACGATACCAGAGTAAGTAGTGCCGTTACCTTATTATCAAACATCGATAGATCTGAAAAAACTAATTATAAAGGGTTCTCAGCTCAAAATGACTCTACATTTAATGTTTATTTAAAGGAACCATTTTCTGCATTTTTAAGTGTACTTACCATGAAATATTTTTCGGTATTACCTTATGAAGCAATAGAATTATATGGTCAGGATTTTAGAAGAAACCCTGTTGGAACAGGTCCTTTTAAATTTAAGTTATGGGAGGAAGGGACAAAATTAGTTTTACTAAAAAATGAAAACTATTTTGAGTTTGAAGGTCCTAATAGACTGCCTTATTTAGATGCTGTTACTGTATCGTTTGTAAAAGACCGTGAAACAGCATTTATGGAATTATTAAATGGAAAATATGATATGCTGAGCGGTGCTGATGCCTTTAATATTAATGAGGTATTAGATAAAAATGGAAGTTTACAAGAAGTATATTCTAAAAAATTTACTTTGCAAAAACAAACCTTTTTAAAAACTGATTACTTAGGTATTTTAATTGATGAAAATATTGAAATAGTAAAAAACTCACCTTTAAGAATAAAAGCCCTGCGAAAAGCTATTAATTATGCTTTTGATAGAGAAAAAATGGTGAAATATTTCAGAAACAACATTGGTTATCCTGCAAAAGCTGGTTTTATTCCTAATGGCTTACCATCCTATAATGATAGTGTTGTTAAGGGATATAGCTACAATCCTGAAAAAGTAAGGCAATTATTAATGGAAGCTGGTTTCCCAGAAGGAAAAGGTTTGCCAGAAATTACATTACATACCACCGAAAATTATTTAGAACAAACAGAGTTTATACAATCTCAGCTTGCAGAGAATAATATAAAAATTAGCATTAGCGTTGATAAAGCATCTGTTTTAAAACAAGCTGTTGCAAGCTGTGAATACAATTTATTTAAAAAATCGTGGGTTGGTGATTATGCAGATGAAGAAAATTTTATGAGTTTATTTTATAGTAAAAACTTTGCTCCTATTGGATCTAACTATACACACTATAAAAACCCAGAATTTGATATTTTATTTGAAAAAGTAATTAAGGAACAAAACCGTGCTGTTAAAAATTCGCTTTATCAACAAATGGATAAAATGTTAATTGATGATGCTCCAATTGTACCTTTGTATTATGATCAAATAATAAGATTAGTAAATCAAAATATAAGTGGATTATCTACTAATCCTATGAATTTACTTAATTTAAAGGCAGTTAAAAAAGTAAATGCTAAATAATTTAATTGTAATTATTTAATAAAAAAAAGCTGTCTTAAAAGCCTAAATGGTCGTGCCGAATTTAATTCGACATCTCTAAAGTGTTTAAATTCACTATTTCGAGATTCTGAAACAAGTTCAGAATGACTTTAAATTGACTTTTAAGAGAGCCTTTTAATTTATTAATAATTTTTTATTACTCCACTACAACATAACCTTTAGTACTTGCAATTTTTACAATAGAACTTTTAATAGCTGTGCCTAAATCGTCTTGCTTATTAGTTGATTTAGTTTTTTCGGTTATATATTGCTGACGTTTTACTGCCAATTCACTAATTTGCTTTTGAATTTGTTCCCTTTCCTTTGCCTTTTGAGCAACCAAAACTTTTATTTCCTCCTTCGTTTTTCCTTTATATTCAGCAGGTAAATCTTCTGTTTTTATTTTATCAATATTACTAGGATCATCGTTTAAATTATCAACTAAATCCCAAGTAGAATTTTTATACACACCTTTACTCTTACTAACTACTCTTTCGGTGGCATTTGCAGAAGATATTTTACTAGCATTTGCATCTTGCTCTGATTGACTTTGTTTTTTTGAATAACCTTGTTTCCCATAACTTATGTAAGTTTGATTTAATTTGCTATTGCAAGCATTAATATCTTTATCATAAGGAGTTTCAACATATTCCACTTTTTTATCAGAATCTATATTAAAATATTTTCCTTTACCAATCTCTGCTCCATCATACCAAAATAGTTTTATACCATCTTGACGGTTACCACAGTAAATAGTATTTACATAAATTTGCTTTTTTAAGGCGTCGTTTATTGAGGTTTTATAATTAAAAGTTCCTT
>CALMMX010000364.1 GCA_937868545.1 uncultured Bacteroidota bacterium | reverse complement strand
ATTCTTTAAGAAATGAAGGAAGGCTATTAGGAACTCGTGATATAGTTGCGGGTAATACTTCCGTATTTGAAGATGATTCGCATGGTGCGAATGTTTTATCTTTAATTGCAGGTAATTCGCCTGGAAATTTAATTGGAACTGCACCAAAAGCAAAATTTTGGCTATTAAGATCAGAAGATGTGTTTAGTGAAAAGGTGATTGAAGAATGTAATTGGGTAGTTGCTGCTGAGCTTGCAGATAGTTTAGGTGCTGATATTACAACAACTTCTTTAGGATATACCACCTTTGATGATGCATCAACTAACCACACTTACGCTAGTTTAAATGGAAAAACGTCAATGGCTTCAATAGCTGCAACTATGGCTTCACGTAAAGGGATTTTTGTTTTAAATGCTGCTGGAAATGAGGGTGCAGGCGCATGGATGTATATTGGTGTTCCTGCTGATGCAGATAGTATTTTAACTGTTGGATCTGTAAACAGTACTGGTTCACATTCAGGTTTTAGTTCTATTGGCCCAACTGCCGATGGTAGAATAAAACCAGATATTAGTACTATGGGAGAAGGTTCTTATGTATGTACACCTGGTTACAATTTTTCTGCTGGAAATGGGACATCTTATGCTTGCCCAATAATGGCAGGCGCTGCAGCTTGTTTAATTCAAGCAAATCCTACGCGCAGCAATATGCAAATTTTACAAGCCATTAAAGCAACTGCTTCGAAAAGTGTAACACCAGATAATTTTTATGGATGGGGAATTCCAAATTTATGTGCAGCACATAATTATTTACAAGCTTTATCTGTTAAGGAAATCACAAAAACTAATGCATTAGATTTATTCCCAAATCCAACAAAACAATCGTTTTCATTTAAATTAAATGAAACCATCCAACAAATTAAGATCACTGATGTTTTAGGTAAACAAATTGAATTCACATTTGATTCAGAATCAAATTCAAATAATACAATTACTTTAAACCCACTTATTACAAATGGTGTTTATATAATTTCCATTAAAACAAATGCAGGAATTTATAATTCAAAATTTATCAAAGAATAGTAAATACTATTCTTTGATAAATAAATTAAAACATCGCTTTTGCTTTTGCAATAGCAACATCTAAGCCTTCTAATTTTGTTCCACCCGCTTGTGCATAAAATGGCTGTCCACCTCCGCCGCCATTAATTTCTTTAGCTAAATCTTTAATTATTGCTCCAGCATTTAAATTTTTAGACTTAACCAATTCATCATCAATTATTACTGATAAGCTAGGCTTACCATTTACCTCAGCTGCTAATACGCATACGCAATTTGGAGTTTGATTACGGATTTCAAACAACATATTTTTTATTTCTTCGGCACTATTAAATACAATTTTTTCGGCAATAAAATTAACACCATTTTTAACTTCTATTTTTTGAAGTAATTGTAGTTTTATAACTTGAGCTTTTTCACGCAATAAACCTTGAACTTGCTTTTGTAATTCAGCATTTTCATTAATAACATTACTTAAACTCTTTACAACATCTTTATTGTTTTTTAATAAAGCCTTTACCTCATTTAAAGTAGTGGTTTGATTATCAAAATACTCTTCAAATTTAAGAGCTGTAACTGCCTCAATACGTCTAATACCAGCTGCAACAGCACTTTCTGAAGTAATTTTAAAATAACCAATTTGACCAGTAGCTTTTACATGAGTACCACCACATAATTCAATTGAATAATTTTTATCAAATTCTACAACACGTACTATATCACCATACTTTTCGCCAAATAAAGCCATTGCACCTGTTTTTTTAGCATCATCAATACTCATTTGCTGAATATTGCTTTTTATGTTTTCGCGAATTTTAGTGTTTACAATTTTTTCAATTTCATATAATTCTTCATCTGTAATTTTAGAGAAATGTGAAAAATCGAAACGTAAATATTCATCATTTACTAAACTACCTTTTTGCTCAACATGTGTACCTAAAACATTACGCAAGGCAGCGTGTAACAAGTGTGTTGCGCTATGGTTATTTTCGGTAAATGCACGTTTGTATTTATCAACTTTTGCAGTAAATGTTGCTTGTATATTTTCTGGAAGTCTATCGCAAAAATGAATTAAAATACCATTTTCCTTTTTAGTATCCGTAATTACAATTTTATCATTTACATTTTCAAGTGTACCACTATCCCCTACTTGTCCACCACTTTCAGCGTAAAAAGGAGTTTTATTTAATACAATCTGAAACTGCTCTTTATTTTTTGCTTTTACTTTTCTGTATCTTACAATGTTTGCATCACATTCTAAATCTGTGTATCCAACAAATTCAGTTAATGTTTTAGCATCATCATTTGAAGAAATAATTACCCAATCATCAGTATCAACAACAGTTGCAGCGCGAGAACGAGCTTTTTGCTCTTCTAAATACACTTTAAACTCTTCTTCATTAATACTTAAATTATAGCCACGAGCAATTAAAGAGGTTAAATCAACAGGAAAACCAAAAGTATCATACAATTCAAAAACGGTTTTACCATCAATAACGGTACTTTTTTTAGAAGCAGTTAAATCGATACAAACTTGGTCAATACGTTTTAAACCAATTTCTAATGTTTTATAAAAAGAAATTTCTTCTTCTTTAATAACTTTTTCTATTAATAATTTCTGAGTGTTTAATTCAGGGAATTGTTCGCCTAACTGGTGCGCTAATGTAGGCACAATACGGTACATGAAAGGTTCTTTAATATTTAAAGATTGGTATCCATAACGTATAGCGCGTCTTAAAACACGTCTTATTACATAACCAGCCCCAGTATTACTTGGTAATTGACCATCGGCAATACTAAAAGAAATAGTACGAATATGATCAGCAATAACACGCATAGCAATATTAATAATTTGCTGTTGTTTGTGCTGTTCTTCGTTTTGTGGTAAATAACGGTGTCCGCTTAATTGCTCAATTTTATTTAATAACGGCGTAAATACATCTGTATCGTAATTAGATTGTTTGCCTTGTAATACACGCACTAAACGCTCAAATCCCATACCAGTATCAACATGCTGAGCTGGCAGTTTTTCTAAAGATTTATCGGCTTTACGCATAAACTCCATAAAAACGTTATTCCAAACTTCAATAACTTGTGGATCATCATTATTTACAAGTGTTGCACCTTCTACTTTTTTACGATCTTCATCACTTCTACCATCATAATGTATTTCTGTACATGGACCACAAGGTCCAGTATCACCCATTTCCCAGAAATTATCTTTTTTATTTCCTTTTAAAATTCTGTCTTCCGAAACGTATAATTTCCATGTATCATAAGCTTCTTGATCAAAAGGAACATTTTCCTCTACACTGCCTTCAAACACTGTAACGTATAAGCGAGATTTATCAATTTTATAAACTTCGGTTAAAAGTTCCCATGCCCAAGCAATGGCATCTTTTTTAAAATAATCGCCAAAACTCCAGTTACCAAGCATTTCAAACATGGTATGATGGTATGTATCAACCCCAACTTCTTCCAAATCGTTATGTTTTCCACTAACGCGCAAGCATTTTTGAGTATCGGCAACACGAGGATATTTAATAGGTGCATTACCTAAAAACAAATCTTTAAAAGGAGCCATACCACTATTAATAAACATAAGTGTTGGGTCGCCTTTAACTACCATTGGCGCAGAAGGCACTATTTCGTGCCCTTTAGATTTAAAAAAATCGAGAAATGTTTGACGTACTTTATTTGATTCCATAATTTAAAAAAAGAAAGTGTGAATATAAGAAAATCAAGGTCAATGCAAATCATAAATTTTCATTTTTTTTAAGCCAAATCTTGCTATAGAAATTGCCTAAATTGAGCTTAACTATAAATATATTAGGTATATTTACATGGCAATTTTGAACCATGTCGAAAGTAAAATATAGATTTAATACCAAATCATTAACCTATGAAAAAGTTAAGGTATCTTTTAAGCAAAGAGCCTTACAGGTATTATCGTATTTAGCCACAGGTATTGTATTTGCAGCTATTACTATTTGGTTAGCAAATCGTTTTTTACCTTCACCAATGCAGAAGAAACAAAACAGAGAGTTGGAAGTAGTGAAATTACAATATGAATTGCTAAACAAAAAAATGAACCAAGTTCAAACGGTTTTAAACGATTTACAAGATAGAGATGACAATATTTATAGAGTAATTTTTGAAGCAGAACCCATAGCAAATTCTATTAGAAAAGCTGGTTTTGGAGGAAGTGATAGATATAAAGATTTAGAAGGTTACGAAAATTCGGAACTCATGAAACAAACTACCATGACTTTAGATAAAATTACCAAACAGCTTTATATTCAATCTAAATCGTATGATGATGTTATTAAAATGGCTAAAGGAAAAGAGCAACTCATGGCTTCAATTCCAGCGATAATGCCAATTAATAATAAAAATTTAAAACATGCGCCAAGTGGCTACGGATGGCGAACACATCCTGTTTATAAAACTCAGGAGTTTCATCCAGGCATGGATTTTACGGCAGAACAAGGCACTCCAATTTATGCTACTGGCGATGGTGTGGTAGAAAGAGCAGATGCAACAGCACAAGGATATGGTAACCATGTTGTTTTAAACCATGGGTATGGCTACCAAACATTATATGGCCACATGAGTAAATTAGCAACCACAGCTGGTAAAAAAGTAAAACGTGGGGATTTAATTGGATATGTAGGAAGTACCGGTTTAAGTACTGGGCCACATGTGCATTATGAAGTTATAAAAAATGGTGAAAAAGTAAATCCTATTAATTTTTATTATAATGATTTATCTCCAGAAGAATACCAAATTATGCTTGAACTTTCTTCTAAATCTACGCAATCTTACGATTAATGAATTCTGTATATAAAATTGGATTTTATACTGCAATTTCATTAGTAATTGCTAACATGATTGGAACTGGCGTTTTTACTAGTTTAGGCTTTCAATTAGTTAATATACATTCTGTATTTAGCATATTAATGCTTTGGTTATTAGGAGGCGTAATATCTTTATGTGGTGCATTGGTTTATGCTGAACTAGGTGTAGTATTCCCAAAAAGTGGTGGAGAATACGTGTATTTATCAAAGCTCATTCATCCAATTGTAGGATTTTTATCAGGTTGGGTATCATCAACTGTTGGTTTTGCAGCACCAGTTGCTTTAGCATCAGTTGCTCTAGGTACTTATGTAAATGTAATTTTTCCATCTATTAACATTACCGCTTGTGCATTAACTGTTGTAACAGTTATTACAATCATACATTCTACCAATTTAAAATCAGGTAGTAATTTTCAGAAAATAATTACTGCTTTAAAAGTGTTGTTTATAGTATTATTTATAGTAGCTGGATTTGTTCATACTCCTATTCACCCAATAAGTGTATTACCAATGCCCGAATCAAGCAATGAAATATTTAGCAAATGGTTTTGGATAGGACTAATTTACGTTTCATATGCCTATAGCGGTTGGAATGCGGCTTCCTATTTAGTTTGTGATATTCGGGATGTGAAAAAAGATTTACCTAAGGCATTGATTATTGGCACATTGATAGTAACACTAGTTTATGTTTTATTAAACTTTGTTTTTTTATACAGTACACCAGCAACTGAATTAACAGGAGTTCTTGAAATAGGACACGTATCTGCAAATCATATATTTGGAGAATATTTTGGGAAATTTATGAGTTTGGTAATTGCCTTTCTTTTGATTTCATCAATTAGCGCAATGATTATGGCCGGTCCTCGAATTATTAAATCTATGGGAGATGATTTACCAATGTTGAATTTTTTATCGGTAACTAATAAAAACAATGTACCTTATATGGCAGTAATATTGCAATCTTTTATTACTGTAATTTTAATTGTTACATCTAAATTTGAATCTGTATTAACCTTTGTAGGCTTTAGTTTAAGCATATTTACATTTTTAACTGTATTGAGCATTTTTATTTTACGTTATAAAAAAATAGAAAATAATTCATACAAAACTTGGGGATATCCAATAACACCTTTGCTTTTTTTGGCCTTAAATGCATTTACACTCTACTTTGTATTTATGAATAAAACCGAAGAATCTTTGTGGGGGCTTTTAAACTTAGTAATTGGGGGGGGCATTTATATTATTGGCAAACAATTTTCAAAAAAACAACATGCGTAAACAATTATTTATTTTTGTAATTTCTACCTTAGGAATTATAGCTTGCAACTCATCATCAACAAATACTGAAACATCAAAAAATGATGTAGCCAAATTAGATAGTCTTAAAAGTGATACAACATTTAATGAGGAAATTGAAGTTGGTAAAGCAAAAGCATTTTGCAATAATGACTCCTTAAATTCTATAGCAAATTTAATTTCTGGTATCAACGATTCATCTAAAACCTTTGATTACATTAAGAATTCAAGCTCATTTAAATTATTTAGTAATAATTTTAATAAGCGTTGGTCAAGTTTCGATTCATCTCGATTGACTAACCTAAGAAATTTCAGAGAAAATGAAATTTCAAAAGTGGTTAAAACACAAAGCACTTTATTTTATCCATTTTCGGGACCAGATATTTTACATGCACAAACATTTTTTCCTGATGCAGATAAATATGTAATGATAGGTTTGGAGCCCGTTGGCAGCTTTCCTGGTTTTAAGAAAGATGAAAAGGATTCTACTAATGCCTATTTTAACAAAATTAATACTTCCTTAAATGCCATTTTAAAGTTTAGTTTCTTTAGAACTGAAAGTATGAGTAAAGATCTTAGAAATACTGAGGTAGATGGGACTTTGCATTTATTATTCTTGTTCTTAAAACGCACTGGAAATTCTATTTGCTCTGCCAAACCATTAACAATTGATAGTTTAGGAAATATGGTATTTTTAAATTCTTTTCAAGAACTAAAAAAAATGAAAACTCCTACAAGAGGTATTGAAATTAAATTTACCAATAAAAATGGTGAACCTCAAACTTTGTATTATTTCTCATTAAATGCAGCAGATGGTGGATTAAAAAGCAACAAAGGATTTGTTACCTATTTAAAAAATATGGGAACAGTAAATACTTATTTAAAAGGAGCTTCTTATTTAATGCATAAATCTTATTTTTCTATAGTAAGAAATGTAATTTTAAATCAAAGCGAAAATGTAATACAAGATGATAGTGGTATTGCTTTTCACTATTTTACAGAAAGTAATAGTAAATGGAAATATGTATTTTATGGAAAATACCTAAGACCTATTTCTTTGTTTTCTCAATTTTATCAAGCTGATTTAGACTCAACCTATAAATTACAGGGCGCTAAGCCAATTGGTTTTGGAATAGGATACAACTTTAGAGATAAAAACAGTAATTTTATGATTGCTGTGAAACAGAAATAAACATAGTTGTATCTAAACCTCAATAAAAAAACTGACAAAAAAACCAGCAATCATAATGATTAGCGGGTTTTTTATTTTATAAACTAAATTTATTACTATTCTACACCTTTAGCAGCCTTAAATTTTTCAATTTGCTCAGGTGTTAATATTGCTTTTACGCTTTTACGATAGTCCTTTTTAATGGCATCCATTTCAGCATAACTTTTATTATTTCCTTCAGGATCATTTTTGTATTTTTCTGTTACACTATCAATTTTTTTAGCTTTATTTAAAGCTAAAACATATACTTTTGTCTTTTGGTCATCAGTTAAGCCTACAATTTGATTAAGTTCTTCAACTTGCTTTTTAGCTCTTGTTTCTGCAGGTGCTTTTTGATTTAATGTAGTTTTTGCTTTTGTATTTGCCGTTTCTTGTGCATTTGTCACAA
>CALMMX010000363.1 GCA_937868545.1 uncultured Bacteroidota bacterium | reverse complement strand
TTTAATAAAACCATATAAGACATATAAGTGCATAAAAGATTTAATTTATAATGTAATAATTTTAAAATAACAAATTTCTTATATGTTCTAATATGTCTTATATGGTTCAAAAATAAACACAGTATAAATCCTTATTACTAAAATAAAACTTTATTAAAACCATAAAAGGCATATAAGTTCATAAAAGATTAAATTTATAATGTATTAGTTTTTAAATAACAAATACCTTATATGCTCTTTTATGACTTATATGGTTCAAAAAAACACAGCTTGAAAACAATGTTCTAGAATTTATATTAATTTTAAAATAACAAAAACCTTATTTGTTCTTTTATGACTTATATGGTTAAAAAAAATAAACACAATATGAAAACAATTTTAATTACAGGAAGTACAAGTGGCATTGGACTTGGCATTGCACATGAATTTGCAAAAACAAAACAATACAATATTGTATTTAATGGTTTAGAACCTAACGGGCAAGAAATAGCAGATGGTGTAGCAAAAGATTTTGGGATAGAAACCATGTTCAGTAATGCAAATATGCTAAAACCTGAAGAGCTGCGTAAAATGGTTGATGATGCTGTTGCAAAATTTGGTAAAATTGATGTATTAGTAAATAATGCAGGTATTCAATTTGTATCACCAATTGAAGATTTTCCTGATGAAAAATGGAATGCAATTATTGGCATCAACTTAACTTCAGCTTTTTATTTAACTAAAGCAGTTTGGAAAGGTATGAAAGAAAGAAATTTCGGTCGTATTATTAATATTGCTTCTGCTCATGGTTTAGTAGCTTCAGAGTTTAAAAGTGCGTATGTAGCTAGTAAACATGGTATTGTGGGTTTCACAAAAACAATTGCTTTAGAAGGAGCTCCATTTAATATTACAGCAAATGCTATTTGTCCGGGTTACGTAAAAACACCTTTGGTAGATAAGCAAATTGCAGATCAAGCAAAAGCTCATAATATGAGCGAAGCAGATGTAGTAAATAAAGTTATGTTATTAAAACAAGCAGTTAAAGAATTTGTGTCGGTTGAAGAACTTGGACAATTAGCTGTGTTTTTAGCATCTGATATTGCAAAAACTATGACTGGAACAGCTTTACCAGTTGATGGTGGTTGGAACGCGCAATAGTTACTAAAATAATAATTTAAAAACAGTTTACTAATTTTATAAAAAAGTAAACTGTTTTTTTTTTAATCTGAAATTAATGTTGCAATTAAAAATGCAAAAGCAACTGCTATTACACAATTATTCCTCTGATTTGTTTTTTAATTGCATTAATAAAGAGTAAGCCCCATTAATTACAATCTGGTCATTAGATAAGTTCTTACCATCAATAGCTATTATTTCCGAAAAATGATTTTCAGCTCCCCCTTTTTTTACTTCAATCATTTCAAATTGATTTTTACCATTTAAAATAAATATGTAATCTTTGCCTTCAAAGCTAACAACGGCGTCTTCATTTATTGATTCTACATTGCTTTGCTTTAGTTCAATATCTGCGTTCATATACATACCAGGTAATAGAGTTTTATCATAAGCCTCAAAATGGCAATGAACATCTGCGCTTCTTACTTCTGATAAATCCTGACTTATTAAAATTATTTCGCAAGGGTATTTTTTATCATTTTCATTGTTATTATAGGCCATTAATTTTTGACCAATAAATAATTTATCCAAATCCTTTTCAAAGACTTTTAAATTTAAATGAATATCTGAAGGATTTATTAATTCAAATAATATATCAGATGGATTAACGTATTTACCAATGTTTACATTAACCTTAGAAACAAAGCCATCAATGGTTGAATACAAATTAACACTTCTTGATAAAGATGATTCTGATAAATTATCTGGATTAATATTAATTAAACGAAGTTTTTCTGCTAAAGCACTTAGTGTAATTTTTTGAGTTTTATAATCCATTTCGCTTTGTTGGAAAACCTTATCACTACTTGCTTTGCTAACGTTTAATTCTTTTTGTCTATTAAATTCATTTTCACAATAAACTAATTTTGACTTAGCTGTTAAATACTCCTGTTGTAATTGGATGTACTGTTGATCTTCCATTGTAGCAATAATTTCACCTTTTTTAATATGCATACCAGGTAATAGTTTTGTAGATTTTAAAAATCCACCAAGGGGCATACTAACAGATACCATATTTTGAGGTGGAACATCTATTTTACCATTAAGCTTTAATGTGGTTGCAAGTTCTCGTTTTTCAAGTTTACCGAGTTTTATTTTTGCGCTTTTAAATTGAGCATCTGTAAGGATAACACTGGTTTCTTCAACTTGTTGTTCAGTGGCTTGTTCTTTTGCTTTTTCGCTACCACATGATGATAGAACAATAATGGAAACAACTAATAATATTATATTTTTCATTTGTATGTTATTTTGTAATTAAATAATTAATTTGAATAATTGATTCGTTTAGATTTTTTACAGCATCTAAGTAGTCTGATTTAATGCTAATGGCTTGGTTTGTTAACATTACCCATTCTAAGTAATTAAGTTCACCATTTAGATATTGTTTATTAGCTGTTTCTAAAATTTGACTTGCATTTTTTAAAGCCACTGTTTCAAAGTAATTAGTAGTTTTTAAATGCATGAGGTATTGATTAATTGCTGATTTGTATTCTAATTGTAAATTAGTTTTTTCTTGTAAAAACAAATTTTCACTTATGCTTTGATTAATTTTAGCAGCATTAATTTTAGCTTTTTGCGAACCAAAAAATAAGGGGATACCAACTCCTACTTGCAGTGCTTGAAAACGAGTTGAATACGTATAAGTAATATCATCAGAGCCTGTTCCTTTCATCGACATGTTATAATAGCCAAAATTTAAATCGGGTAATAACTTTGATTTTTCTAATTTTTGATTTAAAAAAGAAACCTTTTTTTGTTGCTCCATTATTTTTAGCAATGGATGTTGATTTACTAAATTACTATCTCTTGCAATTTCTCCAGTGTATTTTATATTTTGTTCATAAGGTACAAAAGCAGTTGTTGTATTCAACACTAGTCGAAACTGTAATAAAATTAATTCCACATCTTTTTGCAATTGATTAAGTTGGATAGCAATATTACCACGTTGAGTTTCGGCAGTAATTTTTTCCAACACATTACTTTCACCACTTGTGAATCTCAAATTTGCTTTATTTAAAAATGACGCGTAAATACTATCATTGTTATAAAGTAACGCTTCCTTTTGTTTTAAATATAAATACCCATAAAATAATTGACGAACTAGTTTTTTAGTTTCAACTTCTTTTAAAGCACTATTTAAAACAGATGTTTTCCATTCTTCGGTTAATATTTTTTTTTGATTAGAATAAACTGTAGGAAAATTAAATGATTGTGTTACCCCAATACTATTATCGTAATATGCGCTATTAATTTGGCCATACTGCCCAATTACATTTGTTTGTGGAATAGAAGCAGATGTTTTTATCATTTTTTTATGATATTCTGATCTTAGCTTTTCATTTTTAACAGTTAGGTTGTTTTTAATAGCTGTATCTAATGAGGCTTGAAGGTTTATTTGCATTTGACTCTTTGCTAATTGGCAATTTGCAATAAACAATAAGCAAACTAGCCAATGCCTAATAAGCAATGAGTCTTTATTTTTTAATTTAATTTTTTTCATAATTTAATATTTTTCTGGATTTTTTATAGCATGAGCAATAAGTCTTCCTACTTCTTCATTTCGTTCAATTAAAGTTTTATGTTGGTCTGAATTTATATATTCGCATGATAAAGCAAAATCAATCCAAACTCCAGTTTCTGAATTTTCCGCGTCACAATCAGAAAATTTTGATACAAAATGAGCAGGATATTGTTTTTTTCTATAAGCTTCAGCAAGATTAGCACATACACTTCTAGATGATCTTCTTACCTGATCAGTAAGTGAATACTTTTCTTCTTTTGGAAAAGTTTTACTTATATGAAAAATTTCCATTGCTTGAGTAAACGCTTTTTTATATAAAGTAGTTTCTTTAAAATTTCTAGCACTCATTTTTCTTTATTAAAATAGTTTAATTTGTATTTATTAATTACCATTTGGATTGCCTCATTTCTTCTTTGCATTTTGCAAATTGCTTATTAATTTTACTTATTGCCATTTGTCCATTGCACATTAACATTGCTCTTTGACTTTTCCCCATTAGCTCTTGCATATTGTCAATTGCTATTTTCTTATTGCCTGTTGCTCATTGCTAATTGACTTTTTTCCCCTTTTTTCAAAAAGTATATATAATATTGGTAAAACAAATAAGGTTAAAAATGTGGCAATCATTAATCCCCCAATAACAACAGTTGCTAATGGACGTTGAACTTCGGCACCGGCACCATTACTTAATGCCATAGGTAAAAAACCTAAAGAAGCTACAAAGGCTGTCATTAAAACCGGACGTAATCTCACTTTAGTTCCCATTAAGACAATACGCTGTAAATTTGTTAATCCTTCTAGCTTTAGCCTATTAAATTCGGCAATTAGCACAATACCATTTAAAACGGCAACGCCAAAGAGAGCAATAAATCCAACGCCTGCGCTTATACTAAAAGGCATACCTCTTAATGCTAAAAAGAAAATACCACCAATTGCTGATAAAGGTATTGCTGAATAAATTAATAATCCTTGTTTTACAGAATTAAAAGCAAAGAATAATAAAATAAAAATAAGTACTAAAGAAACGGGTACAGCAATTGAAAGCCTTTGTTTTGCTGCATTTAAATTTTCAAAAGCACCACCATAAGTTGGATAGTATCCTGCAGGAAATTTAACTTCGGCATCAACCTTTTTTTGTAATTCATTAACTATACTTTGAACATCTCTGCCTCGTACATTAAAACCAACAATAATTCTGCGTTTGGCATCTTCTCGTTGTATTTGATTTGGACCATTCTTAATACTAACATTTGCTAATTGATATAATGGTATTTGCGTGCCTTGAGGTGTAGGTATTAATAGATTTTTAATATCTTCTAACTCGTTGCGTTTGTCAGTATTTAATCGAACCACAATATCAAATCGTTTTTCCCCTTCAAATAACAAACCAGTACTTTCACCCGCAAATGCAGAATTTACTACCTTATTAATATCTGAAATATTTAAATTGTATTGCGCAATGGCATCTCTATCATAATCAATAATAATTTCTGGCATACCAGTTACTGGCTCAACATATAAATTTTTAGCACCATCAATATGGCTAATTATGTTTCCTAATTTATCGGCATACTTTGCAAGCGTATCTAAATTTTCACCAAATATTTTACATACAACATCTTGTTTTGCGCCTGTCATTAATTCATTAAAACGCATTTGCACAGGAAATTGAAAACTAGTTGTAACACCAGGTACATCAGCAACTGCAGCTCCCATTTTCTCAGCAAGCTCATTAAATGTTTTAGCAGAAGTCCATTCATGTTTATCTTTTAAAATAACCATCATATCGGCAGCTTCCATTGGCATAGGATCTGTAGGAACTTCACCACTTCCTATTTTTGTTACTACTTTTAGTACTTCAGGAAATTGTGATTTTAATATATGAGCCGTTTTTTGAGTATTCTCAATGGTTGTTTTTAAACTACTCCCAGTTAAAACTCTTGTTTCAATTGCGAAATCACCTTCTTCTAATGCAGGAATAAATTCGCCCCCTAAAGTGGTTAAAGTATAAACTGCACTTATAAATAAAATTATTACAGCTGAAATTATAAGTTTTGGATAACGTAATACTTTACTTAATGCATTTTGATAAGCTCTTTCAACAGCAAACATTAATTTATCTGAAATATTAATTTTATGTTTTGTTTTTTTACTTAAAAAAATGGCACTCATCATTGGTATATACGTAAGAGAAAGTAGAAATGCACCTAATAATGCAAAT
>CALMMX010000362.1 GCA_937868545.1 uncultured Bacteroidota bacterium | reverse complement strand
TCAAAATAAGATTGTGGGGTATCTAAAGCCGCTTCAGCACCAATTTGTCCGTAACTAGGTGGCGATAAACGAGCTTGAGCAAACTTCATTGCAGCCGCCATTACTTCTTTATTTTTACTAATCATTGCTCCAATTCTTGCACCACAAGCACTGTAGCGTTTAGAAATAGAATCAAGTAATACTACATTATTTTCAATACCATCTAAATGCATAACTGAGGTGTATTCTTTACCATCATAACAAAACTCACGGTAAACTTCATCACTTAATAAAAATAGATCATACTTTTTTACTAAATCGCGCAAAGCCAATAACTCTTCTTTACTATACAAATAACCAGTAGGATTCCCAGGATTACAAATCATAATTCCCCTTGTTTTAGGAGTAATTAATTTTTCGAAATCAGAAATTGGAGGTAATGCAAAACCTGTTTCAATATAACTTCTTACTGGAACAACTGTAACATCTGCTGCTTTTGAAAACCCATTGTAATTTGCATAAAACGGCTCAGGAATAATTACTTCATCTCCTGCATTAAAGCAAGTCTTCATAGTAATTTCTATAGCCTCAGAACCACCACAGGTTATAATAATATCATTTGGGTCAATATTAATATTATACGATTTATAATAACCACATAATTTTTTACGGTAGCTTTCATTCCCAGCACTGTGGCTATATTCTAGTACTTTAATATCAGCATTTTTCACAGCATTTAAAAATGAAGCTGGAGTTTCTATATCTGGCTGACCAATATTTAAATGATAAATTTTAGTACCACGTTTTTTTGCTGCATCAGCAAATGGAACTAATTTACGAATTGGTGACGATGGCATTTCAATAGCCTTTACAGATATTTTTGGCATAAACGTATTTTAAAAATAATGCAACAAAAATAAGCATTTAATGATTAATCTAAATTTCTTTTTTGTAATTATAAATACCCTAAAAAAGATAACTTTGTTATATATTTAAGTAATTATATGATTGCTAACAAACGAAAAATTATTAATGATCCAATTTATGGATTTATAACTCTACCTAGTGAGTTGGTATTTGATTTAATAAATCATCCAATCTTTCAAAGATTAAGAAGAATAAAACAACTAGGACTAACCAATTTAGTATATCCAGGCGCCTTACATACGCGTTTTCATCATGCAATTGGCGCTATGCATTTAATGACAGAAGCATTAGCTGTTTTGAAAACTAAAGGTGTAAAAATTACCGAAAAAGAATCTGAAGCAGCTATTATTGCCATTTTGCTGCATGATATTGGTCATGGCCCATTTTCTCACGCTCTTGAACACACCATTGTAAAAGGCATTCATCATGAAGATATTTCAGCAATGCTAATGGATGAACTAAATAAAACGTTTAAAGGAAAATTAAGCTTAGCTATAGAAGTTTTTAAAGGTGAGTATCCAAAAAAATATTTACATCAATTAGTCTCTAGTCAATTAGATATGGACAGGCTCGATTACCTTAAACGTGATAGTTTTTTTACAGGTGTTTCTGAAGGAGTTGTAAGTAGCGACCGTATTATTAAAATGCTGAATGTTGCAAATGGCGAACTAGTAATTGAGGCAAAAGGGATTTACAGTGTAGAGAAGTTTTTAATTGCCCGCAGATTAATGTACTGGCAAGTGTATTTGCATAAAACTGTATTAAGTGCCGAAAATTTATTAGTAAAAATTTTAAAAAGAGCTAAAGAATTATCTTTAGGTGGAAAAGATTTATTTGCTACTCCTGCCCTATCCTTATTTCTTAAAAACAATTACAATAAAAAAGATTTCACTTCAAATAAAGAGCTATTAAACCAGTTCATTTTATTAGATGATTATGATATTATGGCTTCCGTAAAGGTTTGGGTAAATAATGAAGATAAAATACTCTCTTTACTTTGCAAAAATTTAATAGATAGAAATTTATTTAAAATAGAATTACAAAACACCAACTTTAGTTCCGCTTACGTTAAAACTATAAAAGATAAAGCCACTAAAAAATATAAAATTTCTGGTAAAGATTTAGATTACTTTGTGTTTAACAATAGCGTTAAAAACAGTGCTTATAACGCATCTGAAATAAAAATCAATATTTTATATAACAATGGCACTTTAGTAGATGTGGCAAAAGCTTCGGATCAACTCAATATTAAAATGCTTAGTAAAAAAGTAACTAAATATTTTATGTGTTACCCAAAAGATTTATAGAGTAAAGTAAACAATTGGGCGAAATTTAAGTTATGAATTATTACTCTAAAATAAATTTAATATTATAACCAAATTGCAAAACAGTAAATGTTAAAAAAACTTTTTGTTTTACTTATAGTACAAATCTCTTCAACTATTTTTGGTCAGAATAATGATATTATTGGTACTTGGAAACAACCCAGATCAATACATGTTAGAAACTATCAATTTAATAATAATGGGATTTTTAAACATGATGAATTTGGTGATTTGTCAGAATTTCATTTAACTGGTAAATATACAGTTCACAATGATTCCATTTATTTGGTTTACGATACCATTATTGAAATTAATAAAACTTATAAAAAACTAATTCCAGCTAATGACACATTGTTTATAGTTAATGAAAATGTAATTCAGGTAAATAAATATCTCTATATTTTTAATAAAGAAAGAAACGAACAAAATTTTTCAATTACCTCAAACACTATTCTTAATTTTTCGATTAAAAATTTTGGAGACACACTCCAATTGCAGCAACATTTATTTAATAAATGGGTTACCATAAGCACATATATTGGCTCAGATAGCATCATTATTAAAAATCAAGTATTACAACTTCATTCTGGTTTAAATAAATTTCGCATTAAATCTAACTTCTGTTATCATCCAATAAAACAATTTGAATTAAAATCAAACAATGAAAAAATTAAACTTGGTTCTAAAAAAATATACGACAAAATAAACTTTAGTAGCCAAACTACTTATCAATTGTATAATATCGATGGCAAATTAATTTTACAAGGAAATTCCAATTTTGTAGACTGCACATTCCTTCAAAAAGGAAAATACATTTTAAACTATGACAATACTTTTATCGAATTAAAAAAAATGTAACCAATTAAAAGTGTTTAACTATTAATATTGAGAATTTTCATCCTGTGAAAAGATCCAACTAAACCATATTAATTTATTATAATACTTTATATTTATATACTTTATGAATAAAACAACATTTCTTTTTTTATCTTTTGGATGTATTGGTATTACAACAGAAATAATATTTACTAGTTTTTTCAATGCAATAGTAAAATATACCGAATCATCTCAATTAGATTTAAGACTATTAGGTCATAGTTATTTTTGGATGTTTTTTATTTATGGCTTAGTTGCATTTTTGTTTCCACCAGTTTACTCTAAAATAGAAAAATACTTTGTGTTAATAAGACTACTCATTTATGCAATAGGAATTTTTATTATTGAATTCGTTTCAGGTTTTATACTTGATATTACCACTGGTAGCTGCCCATGGCATTATACAAGTAAATTTGCCATTTGTGGCTATATTCGCCTAGACTATCTATTTTTTTGGATGATTTTTGGATTCTTAGTGGAACGCATTTATTTATATTTAAACAAATTATATCTTTCTGCTTATAAAAACTAATAAAGTGTAATTTTCAAATTATACATTTCACAATTTTGTAATAACTTTTTTTAGTTAAACAGAAATTAAACAATAATTTCAAACCTAATTAATTTAAGTAAATGACTCTTTGCATTGCAGAAAAACCAAGCGTAGGAAAAGAAATTGCCCGTATTTTAGGGGCAAATACTAGGCGCGATGGCTTTTTTGAAGGCAACGGTTATTTAATTAGCTGGACATTTGGGCACCTTTGTACATTAAAAGCACCTGATGATTATAGTCCTGATTGGAAACGTTGGTCGCTCGATTTTTTACCAATGATTCCACCAAAGTTTCAATTAAAAACTATTGATAACAGTGGAGTTCAAAAACAATTTAATACACTTAAACATTTAATAGAACAATGTAGCCAAGTTGTAAACTGTGGTGATGCTGGTATAGAAGGAGAATTAATACAACGCTGGGTTTTAGCAAAAGCATCTAATACTAAACCTGTTAAACGCCTTTGGATTTCATCGCTTACCGACGAAGCTATTACCGAAGGTTTTAAAAATTTAAAAGATAGTAAAGAATACGATTTACTATATGCAGCTGGTAATGCGCGCGCCATTGGCGATTGGCTGCTTGGCATGAATGCGAGTAGATTATATACCATAAAATATGCAAATGGAAAAGGTGTACTATCAATTGGTAGAGTGCAAACCCCTACCCTCGCACTTATTGTAAATAGATATAACGAAATTTTAAATTTTGTTCCTGAAATATATTGGGAACTAAAAACTACCTACCGAGAAGTAATATTTAATTCAACTAAACGAAAATTTACTTCTAAGAATGATGCTTCTAAATTATTAGAAGAAATTAAAAATAGTTTATTTGAAATTGTATCGAGTACCATTAAAAAGGGAAATGAAAGTCCTTTGCCTTTATTTGATTTAACATCGCTACAAGTAGAGTGCAACAAAAAATTTAATTTTACAGCGGATGATACGCTTAAACATATTCAAAAATTATACGAGCAAAAATTAGTAACCTACCCTCGTGTAGATACAACGTATTTACCCGAGAATATGCATTCTAAAATAAAAGATATTTTATCTAATATGACTCCTTATGCTCAGTTCATAAATCCGTTATTAGATAAACCGATTAAAAAAAGTAAAAAGGTTTTCGACGATAAAAAAATTACAGACCATCATGCTATAATTCCAACAGGTGTTATGCCTCCATCTGGCATGTATTTGCCCGAAAAGCAAGTATATGATTTAGTTGCTCGACGATTTATTGCAGCCTTTTATCCAGATTGTGTGGTAAGTAATACTGTTGTTATTGGAGATGTAAATGGCAATGAATTTTCGGCTACTGGAAAAGTAATTTTAGAAGAAGGTTGGCGCGTATTATTTCCTAAAAAAGATACAGAAACTAAAGAAGGTGAAGAACAACTTATGCCTTTATTTGTAAAAGGCGAGAAAGGCGAACACATTCCTGACCTACAAGAAAAACAAACGCAACCTCCTAAAATGCATACCGAAGCTACATTATTAAGAGCAATGGAAACCGCAGGAAAACAAGTTGATGACCCAGAGCTTAGAGAATTAATGAAAGACAATGGCATTGGAAGGCCATCTACTCGAGCTAATATCATTGAAACATTATTTAAACGTAGTTACATTACTCGTCAACGTAAAAATTTAGTACCTACAATTACTGGCATCCAATTAATTAAAACCATAAATAACGAATTACTAAAATCAGTTGAGCTTACTGGACTTTGGGAAAAGAAATTAAGGCAAATTGAAAAAGGAGAATACGATGCTCAATTGTTTTTAACTGAAATGAAGGAAATGGTAAGTAATTTAACCTATGAAGTTAAAAACGAAAATGGACAATTAATTACAATTGAAGCAGAAGTAAAAAAAGAAAATACAACAACTCCTGAAAACGAAAAAAATCCCCAAGTTGCACCAAAAGAACTCCCAAAGAAAAGCACTTCAGATACCAAGCCAAAATCAGAACAAGCACTCACAACATGTCCTAAATGCAAAAAAGGCACAATTATAAAAGGCTACACTGCTATGGGATGCAGCGAACATAAACAAGGTTGTAATTTTAAATTTCCATTCGAAAACTTTGGCAAAAAACTTACCGAAAAACAAATAATTACCTGCATACAAAAAGGGAAAACACCACTAATTAAAGGCTTTACCTTTAACAATTCTAAATGCAATGGCAGTTTAGTATTGAATTCCAATTTTGAAATTAGTATAGAACAAGAACTAGGTAAACAAATACAATACTCCGAAAATCAAGATTGCCCAAAATGCAAAATAGGAAAATTAATAAAAGGCAAAACAGCTTTAGGTTGCAATAGATACAAAGAAGGCTGTGATTTTAGAGCAGTTTTAAAATAATATTAATTGAAGCCTTCTTAAAAAACTATAAAACAAAATCTACTGTAAAAAAACATAGCTAATAATATTAGCTCCCATTTTCAATGCTTTTTCTCTGGCCTCTGCACTATCATTATGTATTTCGGCACTTTCCCATCCATCGCCCAAATCACATTCAAAATCATAAAAACAGACTAACCTCCCTTTGTAAATTAATCCAAAGCCTTGTGGTGATTTGTTATCATGTTCATGCACTTTAGGCAAGCCTTTTTCAAAATTAAATTTTTGATGATAAATAGGATGAGAAAAAGGAAGTTCTACTAATTCCAATTCTGGAAAAACTTTCTTTAATTGAATTCTTATAAATGTGTCCATTCCATAATTATCAGATACATGCAAAAAGCCACCGCCAATTAAATACTTACGCAAATTTTCTGCTTCTTGGTTAGAAAATACAACATTACCATGCCCTGTTAAATGCACAAATGGATAATTAAACAATTCGATACTACCAACCTCAACAGTAGCTTGCTCTGGATTTATATTTGTTTTTAAATTTGTATTGCAATACTTAATTAAATTTGGCAGTGAGGTTTCTAAATTGGCATACCAATCTCCTCCTCCACTATACTTTAATAATCCAATTTGAAAAGATTGAGCATTTAAGATTTCACCATTAAAAAATAAAATTGCAATTAAAATATAAAGACTTCGCATTATTTCTTTATCATTTTATAATTTTTCTTTTCTTCTGCAATAGGAATACCTAAATCAGAAACAACAATTTTATCTTTAACATCTTCGTAGCCTTCTGCCGAAACCACAATATCATAGTAACCTGATGGTAATGCCATAATTAATTTACCATTGTTATGATTAGGAACAAATGTAAATTCTTCATTAGTTTTTGAATTAATCACAAAAATATTTACACTGTATTCCTTTGGTTGATTCAAAGAATCTCCTAATTGAACACTTCCTAAATATATTTTCATTTTCTGTTCAACATCATTAAATCTAATTCTATAAATATCTAAATCCCCTTGTCCACCTGGACGCAATGCACTAGCATAGCCAATTCTATTATCAGGTGTTAAACTAATACTTCTATCGTCATCTGTAGTATTTAATGGGTAACCTAAATTTTCTGCTTGTGACCATGTATTATTCTCTTCATTCCAAACACTTTTAAACAAATCATATCCTCCCATTGAATTATGACCTTGCGAAGAAAAATACAACGTAATACCATCAGAAGATATATAAGGAAAATCTTCATTATAAATCGTATTAACAGATTCTGTCATTTTAAAAGGTTCGCTCCATAATCCGTTAGGCAATTTTCTACATATATAAATATCAGTTTGATCATCTTTATCATTTGCTCTTACAAAAAATAAAGTGTTTCCATCTGCACTAATAGAACCTGAATGTTCAATTTTTTTATTGATGTGCTCAGCAAAAGGTAAATACTTAACATAAGCGCCATTTTTCTTTGTTGAATAATATATATCTCCAAACTTGTCTATATGATCTATATAAATTAATAATTGAGAAGCATCAGGTGTCATACCAACAACCTGTTCATCTAAACCAGAATTTATTTTGGTTCCAATGTTCTC
>CALMMX010000361.1 GCA_937868545.1 uncultured Bacteroidota bacterium | reverse complement strand
GAAATTAGCTTATCGAAAATTGTGAATTATGAATATACTAAGAATGAATATTCCAAATCAATAGAACACCTTTATAAAGATTACTACCCTTTATTGCCTAAAATAATAATAATTGATGGCAACTATTATTATCAAAGAGGCTCGAAGTTTATTTTATTTTCAAAATTAACTTTTGATGCAATTTCAGATAAGTTAAATAGCGTCACTTTTGATGAGAATGCAAAGAATGAATTGGCTGAAAATAGAAAATATAGCATAAGACTATTAGAAATCATACAAGAGGTTCATTATGACTTAAATAAAAATAACAAATTAGATTTATAATGGGAACTATAGTATATTTCGAGAATATAGAAAATATTGTTTTAGAAGAATTATCTAAAGCAAACAATACTGTTTTTCTTTTAGTAGCATGGCTTACTAATAAAAAACTATTTACCAAGCTTGTTGAACTTGCTGAAAAAGGAGTAATAGTTAATGTGATTATTAATAATAACGAAACCAACAAAAATTCATTTTTAGATTATTCAAGATTGAATATTGGAAAATCATTCCTAAAAATGTTAACACCACTAAATGGAAATATTATTCATCATAAATTTTGCATAATAGATGATTACACTGTTATTAATGGTTCATACAATTGGACTTATAAAGCAAATTACAACCACGAAAATATTAATATTATAAAAAACGATAAAGACTCAATAATAAAGTATAAAAATGAGTTCAAAAAAATATTGCCAAATACAATTCAAGAATCCAAATTATCTAACAATATTAAAGCTGATAAACAAATAGGTGTTGAATCATCTGTGTACGTAAAGATTGTGGCACAAAAACAAGAAGAGGATGAATGGGTAAAATGGCACAAAGAAGAAGAAAAGAAATTTTCTAATTGGTTTGATAATCAGAATTACTATGACTTAGAATTCCTTAGTTATCTAGATAAAATTAATGAAAGCATTCGTTATAATTATGGGATGTACGAATCCGAAAAGCATTTAGAGAAAATTATAGAAGAACTGCTTACCTATTATGACTCAAAATTTTACAATAAGTATCCAGCTATTTTAAAATATTTATTACACCTCACTATAGATACATTTAAAATAAATTTAGAAAGGCATTGGGAAGAGTTAAATCCGTATTTTGGAAGCAAGGTTAAAGATATAATCTATAAAGATAGATTTGATAAAAGTATTAATGCTTACAAATACAAGCTTACTTTAATATTAATCATGCTTGATTTTGCTTATGAGGATTTTCAGTATAATGGTTTATTGGATGAAGATGATGGCTATGGTTATTACGATTATACTAAAGAACCTAAAGTATATTCATCTGAAACAGCGAATAAATTAGAGTTTATACGAGATATAAAACTCGATGATTTTAATTATAAAATAACTGACAAAGGAATTTTAGAAATTAATAATTGCATCAGACATTTTAAAGATGGAATGAATTTAAGTGTCTTCTATCAAATAGAAGATTGTAGATATAACGCTCTTCGTAGATTCATGAATATTGATATTGAAATGAATGCAAATGAATTTAAAGAATCAGAACTTGAATATACAGATGTAATTATTAAAATAAATTTAAGAAAATTCGAAGCTATTGTATCTGAAATTAAAGAAAAGGGTTTAATAAACACGTTTGAGTTAGCAAAATTAATTACTGAAGCAAACATGAACATGAATTTGGATTTTATTACAAACGAATCTGAATTAAAAATTCTTATTAGAAATTTTATAGAACAAAAAGTAATTATCAAAGATATAGTTTATAATGAAGAGAGTAATACTTGCAATCTTATTACATTACAATGGTCGTTTGATAAATCAAAACAAGATATTAAAAAAGAAAGCATTATGATTAACTATTTGTGGTTATATAATGACTTTGAATCAAAATATGATATTTGGAAAAAGCTAGAGGTTGAGAAAGCAGAAAACAAAAGCTATGAAAATTATGTCGATTTATACAAACTTCAACGTTATTTAGATAAGAATAATATAGCAGTAAAAGATTTTATTAAAGAAGATGAGGAACATAAAAATATTATTAGAGAAAAAGCAAAAAAAGAAGTCGGAATCCCAGAGGGTTTTCCCGATGGGTTTAATATTTTAAGACATTTCAATAGTTTAAAAGTAAATACAGCAAGGATGCCAATAAGAAAAGATTTAATTATACCAAGAGAAATAAAAAAAGGCAAAGTCTTAGATGAATTATACAAAAATGAATTTAATGGTGAACGCACAAATATTCAAATAAATGAATCAGTAAAACCATTTATTTGGTTGGAGAATGGCGAAAATATAAGAGTAAATAAAAATGCAAAGAGATGTAAAAATACTGGTAACTATTTATTGAAAGCAGGTGATTATATTTATAGACAAA
>CALMMX010000360.1 GCA_937868545.1 uncultured Bacteroidota bacterium | reverse complement strand
AGCATTAGCAGCAGGAACTTCAACAGTTAATTTTTATGGTCCTTCATGCGCAATTAATACTCATACTGCTGCGCCTAGTACTGCAACTAGAAGAGCTAAATTTCATAATGTACGCATACAAACTGGAGCTACTTGTTCGCTTGGAAATAGATCGTTTGCATTGTTAAGTGGTGCAGGATCTAGCTTTATTAATAATGGAACTTTTAATGCAAATACTACAAGTATATTAGGTTTTTCTGGAACAGGTACACAAAATTTAGGTGGTACTGCAGCAAAAACAACTTTAGGGTCATTATTTAGTACAGGTACACATACTGTATTATTGGGGCACGATGTAGATATTTTGGATTCAGTAAAATGTGCAACGCAATCTGCAAAAATTAATACAAATGGATTTAATTTCACATTAAAATCAACAGCAGCATTAAAAGCAAGAATTTCTCAAATCGGTGGTACAGGCGCAGCAGCAATTATAGGAAATATAAGAGTGGAAACATTTGCGCCAGGTGGCTTTACAGGTTGGACTAATTTAGGAGCAAGTGGTGTAAATGGAGTTACTGTAGCTAGTTGGGATGGTCAGTTTCCAATGACTTGTTCGGGATGTATTTTTGATGAAACATCAGCTGGAGGATATTTTGTTTCAATGCAAGGATATAATGAACCAGGTTCAGGTGGAACTGAATATACAGAATTAACTTCTTCATCTTCTATTCCAGTGGGAACTGGTGTTTGGGCATATTTAGGAGATGGTTTTACAACAACATCTGCTTTAACATGGGCTGTGTCTGGAACTGCTAGTCAATCAACAGTTAATGTGGCATTAACACGTTCAGGTGGTGGAGCTCAACCAGGGTATAATTTAGTTGCCAATCCTTATCCTTGTCCAATTTCTTGGTCAAAAACAAGAGCAATTGGTACAAATGCAACAGCTGTTCAAGATGCTATTTATATTTTTAATCCAGATTTAGGAGTAACATCAGCTTTTGTTGGTGGAGTTACATCACCAGCTGGTTCTGGAGCAAATAATATTATTCCTATGGGACAAGGGTTTTATGTAGAAGCTAATAGTACAACTAGTTTGAGATTTACTGAAGCCTCTAAATCAAATCAAAACACATCTGCAAATCCTTTACTAAGAACTTCAGATACTTATAGTTTAATAGTTGATAGTTTATCTGGCGATACTGTTGTAACTTATGAACCAGAGGTTGTAACACCAATTGGAACTATATTTAGATTAGGAATTACAGGTACATCATCTGATTATGATGAAACTGTTATAAGGTTAGCATCGACTGCAAGCCCTGGTTTTGATGGTGATTTAGACGCACATAAAATATTCCAAACTCCAGGATATTTAGGTTATCCAGGTCCTTATAGTAAATACACTTCAATATCAACAAAAGGTGGAACAGAAGATTATTCTATTAATAGTATGCAAGCACCACTATCTGGAAGTTTAACAATCCCTGTTTTAGCTAAAGTTATGGCTACTGGACCTTATGTTATTTCTCCTATTGAGATATCAAATCTTTCGGCATTTGGTTGCGTAATTTTACATGATAAATTATTGGGCACATATCATGATTTAAGAACAGGTTCATATAACTGCACAATTAATGACACTACTTCTGCACCTCGTTTTGAATTAATAGTTTGCTCAAGTTCAATTTCAACATCAATACAAAACTTATCTGCAATTGATAATTCAGTAATAATTAGTCAAGATGCTAATACAGCTTATGTAAAAACTGATTTTGCAAAAAGTACTAAGGCTGTGATTACTGCTTATAATTTAATGGGACAAAAAATTATTGAGGATGTAACTGTTGAAGGAACTAGTAATGTTACTAAATTAAATTTTAATAATATTCATAGTCAAATTGTTATTATAAAAGTTGCAACAGATAAAACACAAACTACTAAAAAGGTGTTTATAGATTAAAATATTTAATTTGTTTAAAAGCCTCAAAACAATTCTGTTTTGAGGCTTTTTTATTTTAGTAGAATTTCGAATATCTGTTATTTTATTCTGTATTTCTTTAAGCTATATATCAAGTAGAAAATGCTTTGCAATTTATTTTGCATTGTAACTTTATACTATATGGATATGCATATTCAGATTAATAAATAACGTAGTATAGCATTGCATAAAGTATATTATATTGGTTTAGCTATGGTAATAAAAAAGCCCTCAAATTGATTAATTTGAGGGCTTTTTTGAGGATATTGTAATTATTTATTTCACTTTAAAAGCAGCTTTTACTTTAGCTACATAATCTAATTTTTCCCAAGTAAACAACTCTACTTTCATAGTTTTAGTTTTTCCATCAGGAGATTTAAAAGTTTTAGTTACAGTTTCATTTTTACGTCCCATGTGACCATATGCAGCAGTTTCGCTGTACATTGGTGTACGTAATTTAAAACGTTGTTCAATAAAGTAAGGACGCATATCAAATACTTTTTGAACTATTTTTGCGATTTCACCATCAGTCATTTTAACTTTAGCAGTTCCATAAGTATCAATAAAAATACCCATTGGTTGTGCAACACCAATTGCATAAGATACTTGAACTAAAACTTCGTTACAAATACCAGCAGCTACTAAGTTTTTAGCAATATGGCGTGTTGCATATGCTGCAGAACGGTCAACTTTAGAAGGATCTTTACCAGAGAAAGCACCACCACCGTGTGCACCTTTTCCACCATAAGTATCCACAATAATTTTACGACCAGTTAAACCAGTATCGCCGTGAGGCCCACCAATTACAAATTTACCAGTTGGGTTAATGTGATAATTAATTTTGTTGTTGAATAAATGTGCGTATTTAGGATAGTTCTTTTTAACTCTAGGAATTAAAATATCAATAATATCTTTTTTAATTTTAGCTAACATTTTTGGTTCAGAATCAAAATCATCATGTTGCGTAGAAACAACAATAGCATCGATACGAACAGGCTCATTATTATCGTTATATTCTAATGTTACTTGAGATTTTGCATCAGGACGTAAATATTTAATTTGTTTATTTTCTCTACGTAATGCAGCTAACTCTAATAAAATACCATGAGCTAAATCTAATGCTAAAGGCATATAATTAGCTGTTTCGTTTGTTGCATAACCAAACATCATACCTTGGTCACCAGCACCTTGTTCTTCTTTTTTCTTACGATCAACACCTTGATTAATATCGGCAGATTGTTCGTGAATAGCAGATAAAATACCACAAGAATTAGCTTCAAACATATACTCAGATTTAGTATATCCTATTTTACGAATTACTTCGCGAGCAATTTCTTGAACATCTAAATACGCTTTTGATTTAACTTCTCCTGCTAAAACTACTTGACCTGTTGTAACTAAAGTTTCACAAGCTACTTTACTTTGAGGATCAAAAGCTAAAAAGTTGTCAATTAAAGCATCTGAAATTTGATCGGCAACCTTATCTGGATGGCCTTCTGATACTGATTCTGAGGTGAAAAGATATCCCATTTTTTTTGTTTTATAAATTATTATTATGTGTATTTGATTAAATTTGAGTTAACTTAAATTCGTAAAATTCCATTATTTGATTACATAATAGTTTTTTACACGCTTCGTCAACTTTAGCAGTAGCTATTTCTAATGTGTTTGCTTCAATTTCTAAAGAAATATGTTTTCCAATTCTCACATTTTGTATTTCTTGAAGACCTAAATTTTTCATTGAGCCAGTAACAGCTTTTCCTTGAGGGTCTAATAATGCCTTTAAAGGCATAACATCAATGTCTGCTAAAAATTTCATATAGTAATTACTTTGATTTTAAAAAATTAATAGCAACAAATTTAAAAGTTTGAGTTGTTTATTTTAAAAATGTTTTGAACAATTTTACTTTACTTTTAATTTAAATTAAATTTTGTACATCCAATTAAATTTGTCTTCAACTTTCCCTTTTCTGATATTTCTAAGGGTAGCGTCTATTTTAGGTGAAAATTGTCTATCTTCTACACTTGGTAATGGATAATAATTATCATCTTGGCCAATGCCAATAATTTGTGCTATAGTAGCTGCAGTGCCTACACCAAATGCTTCTTTAAGAGTGCCATTTGAATGAGCATCAATAATTTCATTAATAGAAATTTTTCTTTCCTCTACCTTCATACCCCAGTCTTTTGCAAGTGCAATTACGCTTTTTCTGGTAATACCATCTAAAATTGTATCGCTTAAAGCAGGAGTTATTAATGTATCATTAATAACAAACATAAGGTTCATTGTTCCTGATTCTTCAACAAAAGAATGAGTTTTACCATCTGTCCAAATTACTTGTTGATAGCCTTTTTGCTGTGCTATTTTTGTTGGGAATAAGCTTCTGCCATAATTGCCAGCAGCTTTTACATAACCAATACCACCTTCAACTGCTCTAAAATAATTAGTCTCAATTAAAACTTTAATTGGCTCAGTATAATATTTACCTGCAGGACAAGTAATAATAACAAATTTATAAGAATCACTTGCTTTTACACCAATGGCTTCATCTGTAGCTATTAAAAATGGTCTTATATATAAAGAACCAGTTTCAGAAGTTGGTACCCAAGCAGAATCTAATTTTAATAATTCAGTAAGGCCACCCATAAAAATTTCTTCTGGAACTTCAGGCATAGCCATTCTAATTGCAGATTTATTAAGTCTCTTAAAGTTTTCTAAAGGACGAAAAACACTAACTTCACCATTATCGTTTTTATAAGCTTTCATTCCTTCAAAAATCGCTTGCCCGTAATGTAATGCCGACATAGCATAACTCATTGGAACATCTTCGTAAGGAGATATAGAAGCTTCTTGCCAGCTACCATTTTTATATTCTGCAACAAACATATGGTCAGAGAAACACTTTCCAAATGGTACATCATTAACATCGTAATTTGATACTTTGCTTTTTGATATTTTATCAATTTTTATATTAGCACTTGCTGTCATTTTAAAAATATTGTGTGAAACAAATAAGGGGATTATTTTTATATATACAAAAAAATTAGTCGAATATTTTTAGGTCAAACTTAAATAATCTAGTTTAAGTGGATTATTTAATCATTAAACTTTAAAATCTGTCATATTTACAGATTTTGTACAAAATAAGTACTCCTCTTTTATTGAATTTGAGCACACAATAATAGTTTTTTGATTAGCGTAATCATTTATTAGATTTTTATACCAATCTATTACAGTTATATCAAGATTAGATGTTGGTTCATCTAATAATAGAATTGGGCAGTTTGCAAGGATTGCTAAAGTCAATTTTAAACGCTGTTTCATTCCACTTGAAAACTGATGAATGAATTTATCTTTATGCTCAATTAATCCTGATAATTCTAATATTTTGTTTGAATCAAAATTATTAATAAAAGGTTTAAAATGTGCACTATAATTAATTGTTTCTATTAATGTAAAATCTTCTATTAACTCAATGTATGGTGAGGCGTAACTTATGTATTTATATACATCATCACTGTCTAAAATTTCATTTTCTTTTTTTAAAACAATTGTTCCTTCGTTTAAAGACAAATAGGTTGATAATGCTTGTAATAGGGTTGATTTACCAGAACCATTAAGTCCTAAAATCACAATTTTATCGCCTTGAAGAATTTCTAAATTTACTTTTCTAAAAATCCATTCTTTACCGAATTTTTTTCCTGCATTGTTAATAGATATGTGATATGATGCTTTCAATGTTTGAAATGTAAAAGTAGCATTTTGATTTTGAATTAATAGTAATAATGAGTTGAAATTAAATTTAGTATTTTTTACTTTATAACCATCTTTAAATTGCTTTAAAAAATACTATCTTTGGCTAATGTATTTACTAAAACGAATAATTGGTCCAATTTGGAAAGCTTGGTTTTTATTAAACTTTATATTATCGTTTTTAATACTTTATCCTTTTTTTTATTATACAATAAGTACTAAAAAGTTAGAGGCTGCTTTTAAGTTAAAAAAGATATGGTCGAAATGGATTGCATATGGTTCATTCGTTTTTCCTAAACTTGTTTATGAATGTAAATCAAAAAAAATGCCTCAGCCTTCTGTGATTATTGCAAATCATTCTTCCTATTTAGATATTGTAGTAAGTACTTTTTACATTGATCATTTGGCCATTTACATGGGTAAAGCAGAGTTACTTAAGGCTCCATTGTTTAAAATTTTTTTTAAAGGAATGGATATACCTGTTTTGAGAACTAGCAGAATGGATGCGCATAAAGCATTTGTTAGTGCTGGTGAAGAGATTGAAAAGGGTAGGAGTATGGTTATTTATCCTGAAGGAACAATTCCAAAATATGATAAATTATTGCCATTTAAAAATGGGGCATTTAAATTAGCCATAGAAAAACAAGTACCAATTGTTCCAGTTATTAATGTAACTCATAGACAACTATTAGAAAATGGTGGGTTTCTTAAAAGTAATGGAAGACCGGGAATTGCACTTACAGTAATTTTAGAACCCATATTAACAACTGGGCTTACAGAAAAAGATATAGATGAGTTGAAATTGAAAGTACATGAATTAATAAAAAATAAATTAATAGAATATAATGGCACAAAAAATTGATATAAAAACAGTGGATGAGGTAGCTCATTTAGCAAGACTAGAATTTAATGATGAGGCAAAGGCAGAAATTGCAAATGACATGAACAGAATGTTAGCTTTTGTAGATAAATTAAACGAGCTTGATACAGATGGTGTAGAACCATTAATTTACATG
>CALMMX010000359.1 GCA_937868545.1 uncultured Bacteroidota bacterium | reverse complement strand
GTTGGAGTTAATGTATACATTGAACCTGAACATATGCTTGAACTACTTATAGATATGGTTGGATTATTAACTACATAAACAGTCACCACCAAACTTCCACTTGCTGGACATAAGGTTGATGAATTACTCCCATAAATTGTATATGTGCTTGTTGTTGTTGGATTTATGACATTACCTCCCGAACTATAGGTATAACTTACTGCTCCTGTTGGAGATAATGTATAAGTGCTTCCTATGCAAATTGTTGGGCTAACTGATGTTATTACTGGTATAGTAACACTATTTACGATAACACTTAATGTTGAACTACCTATACAGCCATTAATGTCTGTACCAGTTACAGTGTAGTTTGTACTCGATAATGGATTAACAATTGATGTGCCTGATGAATAGGTATAGGTTAATCCTCCTGTTGGTACAATTGTATAGTTCTCGCCAGAACATATTGTGCCATTTGATACACCAATAGTTGGTGTATTAAATACATTTAACAAAACAGTTTGACTACTTGTACATAAATTAAAATCGGTTACATTTACTGTATACTGACTTGTAACAAATGGACTAACGGTAGTTGTACTAGTTAATGAGCTTGAACTCCAAACATAAGTATAAGGTAAGCTTCCGCCTAATACTACTGCAGTTAATGTACTTGTACTGCCAACACACAAACTACTTGTAGTTGGAGATACCGTAACACTTATTGCTGTTGGTTCTGTAATTTGAAAAGTTTGTGACGATATGCTACCACAACTATTTGAAACATTACATGTATAAATACCTGCTGATAATCCACTCGCAACAGACGTACTAACTCCTATTGGGCTCCAAGTGTAAGTAAAGCCTGTGCCTCCTATGGCTGATACTGTTGCCGAACCATTTGAGAGACCATTACAACTTACACTTGTGGTGGATACAGTTATTGACATTGATAAGGAACTTTCTATTGTGCTCATTTTATGAATAAAGGGAGAATCATAAATTGTTGGGCTAGAAATATTATACACTCCAATATCTTGATCAAAATCAATATTATCACGAACTAATCCAGTTGTATAAATATGTAAACTATCACAACCAAAATAAGTTGTAATCCCTTCTGATTCTTCATAATTTGCAGGCCCTGACAGACTTCTTGCCCAAACGCTATTTCCTAAAGGGTCTAACTTATTAATATAGATATCAAAAGTTCCTAGTGACGTTAAATTAAAAACACCTCCTCCCAAATCAAAATCAACAGTCCCTGAAAATTTTCCAGTAGTATATATATTATTATTAACATCAGTAGTAACACCAAAACATCTGGCTGAAGGGCCACCTAAAGTTCCTCCTCCAATATCTTTGCCCCATAAAAGAGTGCCCAAAGAATTAAACTTTGTTACAAAAATTCTATCAGATGAAGGTGGACCACCTGTTGTTGACAAAGTATAAGTGGATGATGATGCATCAACATCTACTGTGTTCATAAAACTACCGGTAGCTATAACATCACCAACATCATCAGCAGCAATTGAACTTCCCCAATTATAAGAAAAAGTACTACTTATATCAACAAAATGTTTAGCCCAAATAAAATTACCTGCTCCATCAATTTTCAAAACAAATGTTGCAATTCCACCAACAGAACCTAATGGTAATGGTAAATTATACACGCCAATACTTGGATCAAAATCTGGAATACCTTCGTACAATCCAGTTGCATATATATTTCCAAAATTATCAACATCAATTGCATTAAGTTCATCTAAACCTGCTCCACCAAACTGTTTTACCCAAATAAAATTGCCTGAAGCGTCAAGTTTACATATATAATTATCTCTATTACCAAAAGTAGTTAAATTAAAAACTGATGAGCTTGGATCAAAATCAGCAACATTTTCAAAAAAACCACCTATATAAATATTTCCAGCTAAATCCAAATCAAGTGAATTACCGTAATCAAAACCTGAGCCCCCAAACGTTTTAGCAAATAAAAAGTTTCCGGCAGGATCGAGCTTAACTAAAAAAAAATCGTATCCAGTAATCGATATGAGATTAAATACTCCTGAACTTGGGTCAAAATCAACAGAGCCGTTATAATAACCAGTAGCATAAATATTTCCCAAAGCATCAACTTTTATTGAACGAATTGCTGCAGAACCAAAGGTTAAATTCTTGAAAATTTTAGTCCATAAAAAAACTCCAAATTCACTATACTTTGATATATACATTTCTGCACCTAAAGCAGCAGTAGAATTAAAGATGCCTGAACCAGCATCAAAATCTACAGTTCCTTGATAGGCACCACCATAATAAACATTGCCAGTAACGTCTGTTGTTACAGAATTTGAATAACCTCTATCGGTACCTGCTGTTACTTTAGCCCATTTGAAAGCAGGTGTTTGTGAATAAAGAGATTTTGGGCAAATTATCACAAACCATACTACAATACTTAATATTTTCATACTCAAAAATCTTATTTATAAAAGCGTCAATAACACACCCATTTGCAATATGCTATTATATCTGCAAATCTTAAAACATACTAATACATCAAAAAACAAATCCTCAATTTCACTATTACCTAATATTTACTCTTTAAAAAAGATAAAATAGTTGTATTGTCTAAATTATAATATAATTGAATTAAAACTTTATAAAAAAGTTTATCGGTTAAATTTCGTAAGTTATCGGCATAAAAAAGAGTTACTGAAAACAGTAACTCCATTCTTTAATCAATTAACTATAATATATTAATCTTTTATAAACCTCAAGGTTTTTAACAACACATTATCATTGTTATAAATTGAAACAAAATAATTTCCTGTGTTCAAAAACTCAACATTTATATCAGTTATTTGATTTGTAGTAAACATTTCTCTCCCTAAAATATCTCGAAAAACAATTGATTTAATATTTTCACTATTTTCTAAGCCCTTAATACTTATTGAATTTTTAGAAGGATTAGGATATATTAACGCATTGATACTATTTTCAAATATTGAATTTATTATTGTTGTTACACCTAATGAACACATTTTTGCTGATCCTAAAAAACATTTACGACCTACCACAGTAACAGTATCATTAAAAAAGTAGCTTGCATTTGAAAAGCTAATTGGAATTTTTGTAATCTGTCCGATTTTAGCATTAGGATTCATTGCTGCAACAAGTATAGAATCTCCTTTTACAATTCCTCGAGCAATACCAAACGTAAAATAGTTTGCAGGTGCTTGGGCATTATATAAATTTCTAATCTGAACAGGGTCTAAATTTTTATAATAGGTAACAGTTGTAGGAGTTAGTATTGAATTAAAATGTGATAAACGTCTCATACCTTTAATATAATAATCATAAATGTGATTATTAACCCCTGAAGGACCAGGAGTTTCTTGATCCCACATTATATTACCATCTGCACCACTTAGCATAGTGAAAATTGGTAATGCTTCAGCTACTAATGAATCAATCCTATTTCCATAAATTACAGGTCCATCATTTTTCATCCAAACATAATTTAAACATGGTTTTGTTGGATTCCAAGCTTTCATTAACTCTAAAGTATAAAGAGTATTTTGTAACCACTGTCCGGAATAAACACTATAATCACCTAACCTACCCCATGGAAAATAATTTATAGATGTATGAATATCCAAATTATTAACATAGTAATTTCCATAGCTATTAAAATTAGTAGTATCTCTATAAACATAACTTAGCTTAGTTGGATCTGTAGTTAGCTGTGACCAAGTAACACTAGGAAAAGTATTGAAAACGTTTACATCTTCTATATCAGTTCCCCAGTTATTATACATACCTGGACTTGCCATAATTGATTTGTAAGCACTTAATGAAGCATTTAAATCTTTTATTCTTGCTCGGAAATAGGCTTTCTTAAAATCGGCAAATGATAAAGAACTTAAATAAGAAGGTGTAGGCATATGGCGACTCACATCTAAAACAGTTCCATCTACAAAAGAAGCACAGCTACCAGTTGTACTGTTACTTTTTAAACACTGTAACCAACTGTCTAAACCACCAGCTCCATAATGTCTATCAATACCATATTGCACTTCAAAATCCATTGAATGAATATCTGTATTTTTCACAACTGTTCCTGCATTATCATAAGCTGCAACCCAAAAAGAACCTGAATTATTTGTAAGAGTACTAACAGCTGGTGTAGGTGGGCATGTATAACCGGTTAATAAAGTTCCTGTATAAACTGGAGTCCAATTTAAGTTATCCCCAGTTTTAAAAATATGTTTATACTTATCTAACATATCATTGTAATAGGTATTATTTGTGCGATAAGTTTCCCAAAAACCACGAACATTACAGCCAGGAGACCCCCACATTTTATCTCTTTTTGAAACTGGAACAACTGTTCTATCTGGCACATTAAACCAACTAAATGTATGTGACCATCCATGCTTAATTGGTACATCCCATGAGCCTGGAGCAAATGTAAATGTGTACTGCCAAGAATTAATAAATCTACTTGGTAATGAAAAATCAGGTCCCCAGTTTATCGAATTAACCAAAGTAGGATCTGCAACATTCACATAAAATGAGTAATCATAATTAACTAAATGATTAGCACATCCTGATAAAATAGTTGACATTGAAAAATCAAAACTTAAATCTGAACTATTTAATGCATTTTGATGAACCTCAACGGCTATGATATTTGTTCCTGAAACAAATACTGAAGCAGGAACTGTAAATGTTACTGAGGAATTCTCAGTAAATGTTGGTGTTAGAGTTGAATACAAAATTGTACCAGTCGGCAAATTATATCTATTTACTTCTATTCCATTAATATAAACAATTGAACCATCATCAATTACCATACTTATTGTACAATTTGTTGGACTAGCCACACTAATAGCTTTTCGAAAATAAGTGGTTATAACTGTATTACCTGACACTACTTGTGGTGTTACGGTGACTTCATCTCCATCACCAAAACCTAATTGAGCACTGCCACTAGGCCAAGATACGTCTGAATAACTTGAAGTATTCCAATTTGATGGAGCTGCAGTGCCTTGGGATAAATATTTCCAATTTGAACCCATAGGTATTAAACTCGTTTGAGCAAAACTTAAAACACTTACAAATAATAAAAATAATGTTGTTTTCATAAAATAATATTAATATTTGTTATACAATTTCAAATTTACAGGAATGAACCTAAGTTTTAACAAAATAAAAATTAAAGGCAACATTTTACCGTTTATCGGTTTACAATACAATTTCTTACTATTTTAATAATAAAACGATAGTTTATAATAAATTTGTATAATAGGATCAACTTGAAATCAAAACCAAACATAAAACTACTATTTATACTAATTACAATTTGGCTTAATCCAAAATGTCAAACACCTTATTATATAAATTATACTACAGACAATGGATTAATAAGTGATTACGTCTATTGTGTTTTTCAAGATAGCAAAAACAATATATGGTGTGGAACAAATGAAGGCGTAAGTTCTTTTAACGGAGAAAGCTTTACAAATTACACCACGAAAAATGGATTGTCTGATAATGAGGTATTAAGAATATTTGAAGACAAAAATGGAAGAATTTGGTTCTTTTGTTTTAACGGTAAAGTTTGTTTTTTTTACAACAATAAACTATATAACGAAGAAAACACTTCCTGGCTTCGTTCTTTAAACTCCAATTTTAGAATGTTAGATTATTACATAGGAGATAATATCTATTTAATTAATTCAAAAACATGTTATGTTATTGATTCCAGCAATAATGTTAAAGAAATATTTAAGAGCGAAAATGATTCTACTTACTTCCTATCTTTAGTAGAATTAAATAAAAGTCCTCATTTATATTCTAGTAATAAAATAATTAACATTATTCAACCAAATATTTCTTATAACACACCAGAAAAATATAATTTCCATTCAAAATTATATCATAGTGGTAAAAATGAAAACCTTATTATCACAAATGTTGATGAAATTTTCACTCTGAATTCAAATTTTCAAAAAAAATATTCTAAAAATATAACATACGGAATTCAAGGTATTTCTATTATAAATAATGATTATTTTATTGGAACAACTAAAGGTCTAATTCAAACAAACTCAACTAACAAAAAATACTTAGAATTATTTCATGAGATTTCAGTTACTAATATTATTAAAGATAGTGAAGGTGGTACTTGGTTTGGATCCACAAACAAAGGAATTTTTTACATTCCAAATTTTAACATTACTGATGATAATAAAGTTAACATTAATGAATTATTCAAAAAAATAGAAACACTAGATAGTAAAGTAATTTTATTTAACAACAAAGGTGGTATCATAGAGTTACAAAATAATATTTTAAAACAAATTTTTAATCTTAAAGACAATCAAAATGCGGATTTCTATTCTATTAAAAATATAACAAAAAACATTTATACTTTTTGCTCACAAGGATTAATAAATTATAATATTAAATCTAATGAATTCAAACCTTTTGTTACAGAAATTTCAATTAAAGATTTCCACACACTCAAGGATTCTATTTACTTGGCAACATCTTCAGGAATTTTTAAAACTTCAAAACAAGAATTCTATGCAAACAACAGAACTATTTTTCATAATAAAAAATACAAAAAAATCTCATCAGAATACACTCGTTTTTTAATCCCAATTAATAATGCTATTTATGCCTGTACATCAAATGGATTAAAAGAAATAATAAATGACAGCATTTACCAATTTGACTCTAAATATCAGCTGTTTAATAACCAAATTGTAGACTATAAATTTGATCATTTAAACAATATTTATTTTGCCTCTAATGGTTTTGGAATAGCTAAATATAATACAAAAACTAAAGAAATAACTTCTTATAACAATACAGATATTGAAAATTGTAAAGTTTTAAGAATAGACAATCAAAATAAAGTTTGGGCTTTATCAACTAGAGGATTATTTAAACTAAATAACGAATTAAATAAATTTGATGAATATCTCGACATACATAGCTTTTTTAATACAAAAATTTTAGATTTCATTATTTATAATGATACAATAATTGCAATATCAAAAAATAGAATATTTAAATTACCAACTAATTTAGTTTTTAAAACAACTGAACCAAAAACTGTTTCAATTAATTCAGTTCTATACAATGATAAACTTCAATATGGAAATATTATTAATGTAAAAAGAGAATTAGAAAATATTTTAAGATTTAATTATAGCTGTGTCACATATACAAATAAAAAGAGTCTAAAATTTAAATATCAGTTAATAGGATTTGATAAAACTGAAAATTTCACTGATTTAAATGAAATAAGGTATACAAACTTACCTGCTGGAAATTACAAATTTACAATTTGCGCCTGCATTAAACATGGCAATAATTTCATTTGTGGTGATTCAAAAATAATTTCAATTTCAATTTCAGAAATGTGGTATAAATCACTCTGGTTTAAACTGATTATAATAAGTTTATTAGTATTAATTAGTTTTATTATCGCTATTTTATATTATAATAATTTTAAAACAAAACAAAAACTAATTAATACTAGAATTAAAAATGAGAAAAATAAAGCTGTAATGGACAAAAATCTTACACAGTTAGAACAAAAAGCATTGCTTGCGCAAATGAATCCCCACTTCATTTTTAATGCCTTAAATACAATACATGGCTTTTATTTAGGTGGTGATTCTAAAAATGGCTCAAAATATCTAATAACCTTTGCTAGTTTACTGCGCAAAATATTAGAATCCTCATCTAAAGAATTTATTAGTCTTGAAAAAGAAAGAGAATTAATGACTCAATATGCAAATCTGTTCAATTTAAAACTTGAGCATACTTTTGACTTCATTTTTGAAATTGATAAGAATATAGAACCACTTGAAACATTTATTCCAAGTATGATTATCCAACCATTTATTGAAAATGCTCTCTTACATGGGATAATTAACCATAAAATACAAGGAATTGTGAAAGTTCAAATTCAACTTTGTTCAGATAATTCAATTCAAGTTATTATATCTGACAATGGTATTGGAAGGGAGGCAGCACTTAAAAATAAAGTACAATCTGAATACGAATCTGTTGGCTTAGAAATTACCAAGAAAAGAATTAAATATTTAAATAAACTTGAAAATATACCACCAGAAATAACCTTTTTCGACCTAAAAAATAATGATGAAAGTGCAGCGGGAACACGTGTAGAATTCAAATTATTTTGTAAATTAGCCTAAATAAAATTATAAATAGTAACATGAAAATTGCAATAATAGAAGATGAGTTTCAGGCAAGAAAACTAATTTCAAATTTATTGAAAAAACATTTTTCATCTCATAAAATTATTGGTGAAGCTGATTCGATAAATAATGGTGTTGATTTAATTAACACATTTGAACCTGATTTAGTATTACTTGACATTCAATTAGCTGATGGCAATGGCTTTGAAATACTTGATAGAGTTAATTTTAAAAAATTCAAAGTAATTTTTACTACTTCTTATTCGGAATATGCCATCAAAGCATTTAAATATGGAGCTATAAATTATTTATTAAAACCTTTTTCAGAGGAAGATTTTATTGAAGCTTTAAATAGAATTTCACATGAAACTCTTAATGAAACATTAACTGAAATTAAGAATACTTACCACAGTATTAAATTAAATCAAAATCCTTCTAATATTTCCATACCTACTATTAGAGGATTTGAAATGGTTAACCTTACTGATATTATTTATTTTGAAACAATACCTGATCAAATATCAGTAACATTTAAAAATTTAAAAAAATTAAGGATTAATAAAACTCTTACAGAGTACACCGATTTACTTACCGAAAATGGTTTTGAAAGGGTTCATAAATCTTTTTTAATTAATTTATCTAATATCAAAGAATATAAATATAACGATGTTGGTGGAATTTTGATTATGACTGATGGGAAAGAAATTCCTGTTTCTAGAAGAAAAAAACAAATGATTTTGAATTTATTAAAACAAAATCAAATTAAGGCATTGTAATAATCAATAAAATAGCTCCTTAAAAATTAAAACCAATTAAATGAAAAATAAACTCCTCCTACTTATTCTAACATTATTTACAATTGTTGCAAATTTATCGAGTCAAACTTCCGGAACATACACCTATACTGGTAAGCCACGATATCAAATTGTAACTAAAAAAAATGGGGTATTTTTAAGTAACATAAATATTGAATTGTATCCAAATATTGCCCCAAAGCATACACGTAATTTTGATAGTTTAGTTAGCACTCATTTTTTTGACTCAACTGTTTTTCACCGTGTTATTCCTGGTTTTGTGATTCAAGGTGGTGATCCAAATTCAAAACATGGACCTAAATCTACTTGGGGTTACGGACAACCTTGGCAACCTACTGTAAATGCCGAATTTACAGCAGCAAAACACTTAAGAGGTAGGATTTCTGCCGCAAGAGATGCAGATATTAATAGTGCCAATTCACAATTTTTTGTTTGTATAGCAAATCAACCATCATTAGATAATAGTTATTCTGTTTTTGGAAGAGTTACTTCTGGTTTAAATTATTGCGACACTATTGTTAATTTACCTCGTGATACAGATGATATTCCTTATGACACAGTTAGAATGTACATTTCCTATTTAGGTTCAAATGATACAGTTCCCAACGCACCTTTATTAGTACAACCAGCTAATGCAACAACCACTATAAGTCCAGCATACGTAATTTTAAAATGGAATGCAGTTAGTGATGGTGTAATATATTATTTAGATTTATCTACTGATCCAACATTTACAACCATCATTAAATCTCATCAAACCTCACTATTAGCTTATACTTATACAACTGGAATGTTGAGTGGCACAAAATACTATTGGAGGGTTAGAGTGAATAATGGAGGGCATTTTAGCGCCTATTCACCTACATGGGATTTTACAACAACTGGTACTGCAAGTGGAATAAATGAAAACTTATTGAATGATAATGTTATATCAATTTATCCAAATCCAAGCAATGATATTTTCACATTTTCTAATTTAAAAAAAGGTGATAAGTTAGAAATACAGAATGCAATTGGACAAATTGTTTATACTTCTATAATTAATGACAGCATTTTGAACGTTAATTTAAAAAATTACGAAAAGGGAATTTACTTTTATAAAATTGAAAATAACTCACGTTCATTAAAAAGTGGGAAAATAATTTTAAACTAAAAAATTGAAATTAAGATTTTATTTAGTTACTCTGAAACCCTTATTTCTTCTATCATAAGCTGAATTGAGACTTGACCTCTAAATTCATTTTCTTTAATCTTATAAACAATATCCAAAGGTATTTGCTTCTGTAAAAAACTTAAAAAATCTCCTTTATTAAAAGCAATTGCTTCAACTTTTGTTAATTTAGTATGTGGTTGATAAACTTCTAATTTTAAATGATTTTGTCCCACTACTCTAGCAAATCCTGTATCTAACACTCCTTTACTTAAAAATACTGGAGTCATATTATGCGGACCATGAGGGGCAAATTGCTTCAAAATACGAATTAGTTTATCATCAATCTCATCAATTTTAATTTCTAAATCAATTTCAACTGTAGGCACCAACATATCTTTTGTAATTGTGCGAGAAACCTCATTTTCAAAAGCATCTATAAAAGCCTTCACATTTTCAGGTTTCATAGTTAATCCCGCTGCAAATTTATGTCCACCAAATTGTTCTAATAAATGACTACAATTTTCAATTGCAGTATAAACATCAAAATCTTTTACACTGCGCGCTGAGCCAGATACAACGCCATTTGACAAGGTTAAAACAATTGTTGGTTTATAAAATTTTTCAATTAATCGCGAAGCCACAATACCAACAACACCTTTATGCCAATTTGGATTATAAATTACTATTGATTTTTTAAAAGGTGTAATTGGATCTAACTCTAAAGTCTCTATAGCCTCATCAGTTATACTAATATCCAAATCTCTACGATGTAAATTAGTATCATTAATTTTAGCAGAAAAATCAACCGAATCTTCAGTTGACGATATTAATAATTCCACTGCTTTTGACCCATGTTCAATTCTACCAGCTGCGTTAATACGAGGTGCTATAGTAAATACTAGGGTATTTATATCTAAATCTTTATTTTCAGCTTTACCAAATGCTAATAAAGCTTTAATCCCAGGCCTTGGATTAGTATTTAATTGCTTTAATCCAAAATGAGCTAACACTCTGTTTTCGCCAGTTATAGGAACAATGTCTGCGGCAATACTAGTTACTACTAAATCCAAATAATTATAAATTTTATTTACTTCATAATTATTTGAAATACAAAACGCTTGAGCTAATTTAAATCCAATACCACAACCAGCCAATTCTTTAAAAGGATAATTGCAATCCTTTTGTTTTGGATCTAATACTGCAATTGCATTTGGAATATCTTCACCGGGTAAATGATGATCACAAATAATAAAATCAATTTGTTTTGCATTTGCATAGTCTATTTTATCATTAGCTTTTATGCCACAATCCAATGCTATAATTAACGAATAATTATTTTCTTCAGCGTAATCAATGCTCTTAAAGGAAATGCCGTAGCCTTCAGAATACCTATCAGGTATATAATAACGTATGTTATTTATATATTCTTTAAAAAAACTATAAACTAAAGCAACAGCGGTAGTGCCATCAACATCGTAATCACCAAATATTAAAACTTTTTCATTCTTTTTTATAGCAAGATTAATTCTGTCTATGGCTGTTTGCATTCCTTTCATTAAAAAAGGATCATGCAACATTTCTAAATTTGGTCTAAAAAAAGATTTTGAATCTTCAAACGATTCAATACCTCTTAACGATAAAAGCTTAGCTATAACTTCACTCACATTTAAAGATGTCTTTAACTGTGCAACCTTTTCATGGTTAAAATGATTATGTATAAGCCACTTCTTTTTCAATCTAATATTTTAAATACAGCTTAAAATGTTTACTACAGAAAATTAAACTAAAAAAATTACGCAATATTATGGTAAACCGACATTATATCATCGTCATCTTCCATTTTATCAATCATTTTTTTAAACTCAATTTCTTGTTCTTCTGTTAACTCTTTGGTAGTTGTAGGAATAAATGTTTTTATAGTTTCTTTTATAATATATTTTTTTTCATCTAATCCATCTTGCATAACACCAAAATCATTAAATGCAACTTGCACAATTAATTCATTTGTTTCATCATCCCATGTTAATTCCTCAGCTCCAAAATCTATTAAATCCAACTCTACATCATCTCTATCTAATCCTGTAGAATCAATTTTAAATAAACCTTTTCTTTCAAACATAAAACTTACAGAACCCGTAGTTCCAACAGATCCATTAGCTCTACTAAAATACACTCGTAAATTTGCAATAGTTCTATTTGGATTATCTGTTGTACATTCAACTAAAACAGGTACTCCAAAAGGTCCGTATCCTTCATATATAATTTCATCATATCCACTAGTATCTTTTTCAGATGCACGTTTTATAGCAGAATCAATATTTGTTTTTGGCATATTTACTGCCTTAGCATTTGCAATACATGCTCTTAATCTAGGATTTAAATCTGGATGAGGACCACCAGCTTTAACTGCCATTACAATTTCTTTTCCAATTTTTGTAAACTGCTTTGCCATTTTAGCATAGCGTTTAAACATTGTTGCTTTTCGGGTTTCAAAAATACGTCCCATAATTATATTTCTTAATTTTTTATAATTTCGACAAATTTAGTATAAAAAACAGCATACATTAAATACATTTGCTTTAAAATTTCAAACAAAATGAATCAAATTCAAAACTTAAGTGTTTTTAAAATACATATTAGCTTACCTGAAACATTTTCGAGGAAATTTATGGCACTTATACCTCAACAAAGAGAAAGAGTAAATCAATTATTAGAAGAGCGAATTATCTTAAATTATGCACTGGATATGAGCAGGGAACACGTTTGGGTAACTATTCAAGCAAAAAATCAACAATCTGTAATGGATATATTAGCTACTTTTCCTATAATTAAAGAAGTAAGGGTCGAAATTTTTGAATTAGCTTTTAATGATTCGGCACCTATTGGCCTACCCGAACTAATAATGAATTAAAAGCTGGTTTAAATTTTATCTAATTATTTTATTGCCTTTAAACTTAAATCTAAGCTTTTTACATGGTGGGTAAGAGCCCCAACTGAAATAAAATCTACACCACATTTTGCATAATTAGCAATTGTTTTCTCTGTAATTCCACCAGAACTTTCAATTTCAAATTTATTTCCTATTAATGCAACTGCTTTTTTAGTATCAGCAATAGAATAATTATCTAACATAATACGTTGAAATCCTCCTTTTGCTAAAATTAATTTAACATCATTAAGAGTCCTTGTTTCAACTTCAATTGGTAATTTACGCTTTGTTTGTTTAAGATAACGATGTGTTGCATCAATGGCTTCAATGATTCCTCCTGCAAAATCAATATGATTATCCTTTATCATAATCATATCATATAATCCAAATCTATGATTTGCTCCACCACCAATTACCACAGCCCATTTCTCAAAAAAACGAAAATTTGGAGTGGTTTTACGTGTATCAATCACTTTGGCTTTTGTGCCCTTGCAAAGACTTTGTAAATAATTTGTTTTAGTTGCTATTGCACTCATACGTTGCATTACATTTAAAACCAAACGTTCAGCAGTAAGTAATTTTTGTGTATTTCCTTCAATTAAAAAAGCGATATCGCCCACTTTTACAGGAGTTCCATCGCTAATTAATTCTGTAAACTTAAACTTTGGGTCAATAATTTTTAATATTTCTTTTGCAGCTTCAACACCTGCCAAAACACCATTCTCTTTAACTAATAATCGGCATTTTCCTTTTTGTGTTTTGGAAACTGTAGCTAAGGCTGAATGATCTCCATCACCCACATCTTCAATTAATGCGTCTTTTACAAATTTTTTAAGATTAAAATGCTTTTTATGAAGCTGTAAATAACTACTCATTCTCAATTCTAAATTGTGAAATTA
>CALMMX010000358.1 GCA_937868545.1 uncultured Bacteroidota bacterium | reverse complement strand
CTCCAGTGTGATATGACCATCTTGTTCCTGCATCTGCTTTATATTGCAAACAGGTTCTAAGCGTATCTTCGTTATCACAAGGTAATGCTGGCGCATCATCTAAACCACTTGTCATTTGTAATAAATTTTTCACCGTAATTAAATTTTCTTTAGCAATAGGAGCAGATGTCCAACCGGTTCCTATATAATCCGAAACTTTATTATTGATGTTTACATAGCCTTTTTGTTGAGCAATTCCTGTAATAAATGAAGCTAGGCTTTTACTAGCTGATGCCCAATAGAATGATGAATCTTTGGTGTAAGTACCAAAATATTTTTCTAACACACGTTTACCATCTTTTAAAATTATAAATGATTTTGTGCCTTTTGCTTGTAAATAATTATAAAGTGAATCTATACGCGGTTGGCAATACCCTAAACTTGAGGGTAAAATAGAATCCCAAGTTGTGCCTACAGTTGGCGGAAAATATAGGCTTTGTGACTTTACTAGGTTTGTGAATAAAATGGCTAAGAGTAGAAGTTTAATTTTCATAAATCTGTTTTTTTTTACTGAGACTTAAATAATTTGTTTTGTATATTTTATTCTAATTTTTTTTTACAACTACTAAGACGCATTATTTTGTAAAAGGTTTAATTTAAAAGCATAAATATTTAACTACATTTACAAACTATGCAAACATCATTAGATAAAATTACAAAATTGTTCTTAATTGTAGGTAAAATAGAAGGGTATAGCTATTTAGTATTACTATTTATTGCAATGCCTCTAAAATACATTTTTCATATTCCTGATTTTATTAAACCCGTTGGAACATGCCATGGTGTTTTATTTGTACTTTTTGTAAGTATTATTTTAATAATGCTATTAAAAACAAAGCTTTCTTTAAAAAATGCAGCCTATGCGTTTCTATTGTCTTTAGTGCCTTTTGGCACTTTCTATTTATATAAAACGCTTAAATAAATAGTTAACTACTGCTTAGATTTTATAAATGCAGCTAAATCTTTTTTGGAACTGCTAAATGATAAAACCTCTAAAACTTTAAAATAGTTTTGTTTATCTATGGTTTGATCATAAAAATATTTAGATAATTCTAATCTGTTTTTTTCTAAATAAAATTGTTTTAAAATCCCAACAACTTGTGTAGTGTTTAAATTCTTTTTGTTGAAAAAAGTTTTGGCAATTGAATTTCTACCGTTTTCTAAACTTTCTTTTTTTAAAGTTGTAATAATGCCAGCATATTCAACTTCATCCATGGGTTGTGGTGTAATTTCAATTGTAGGTGTTGGTAAAACTGTTGGTGTTGGAGGGAGAGAAAATGTTTTCGTTGGTATAGAAACAACGGTTTGTGTAGCTGCTGGTATTAATGAATGTGTTAATACATCTGGAACCGCTGGTGTGGGAATTATTTCATCAGAAGTAGTAATTAATGTCTTGCTTTCTAAAATTAAGCCATATGCCCCATAATTATCTTTAGTAATAATGTATTTGCTAATGTAATTTGGCGCTGAAGCAAGCATAAAGGTTAATACATTAGTAGAACCACTTTGTAATACTTTTATTCTATAATTTGATTCATCTAAATAATTAAAACTTATAGTTGAATTGTATTCATTGCTTAATCTCACGCCATTTATTGAAATAATAAATTTTGGAAAGTTTGTTGCACCATTTTTAATAATTACACGTCCAACATCTTGGCCATGCATAAAATTTGATAAGAAGCAAATAGAAATTAAAGTAAGTAGTAGTTTGTTCATGATTTATTTTTTTTATAAAAATAGCAATTATTTTATTGGATTATTTTTAATTTAAGTTAAAATCATTCTACTATATATTTTATGAAATTATTCCAAAAAAATGTATTTTTAAAATATAATATAAGAGTATGGCAAACGATTTTAATGAAAAAACAGCTGAGATTAGCAATTTTATTAAGTGTAAAGATTGTGGAGCAAATTTAAAGTATTTGCCGGGGACTCCTTATTTAAACTGCGAATATTGTGGGGCAAAAAATGAAATTGAAGAAGAGAAGGAAATTGAAATTGTAGAAAATGATTTTGAGAGTTTTTTAAATGAAAAAGAACATCTTGAAGATAAACAAACTATTAGTACTGTAAAATGCACTAACTGTGCTGCATCAACTACTTTGCAACCAAATGTTACTTCCAGTAATTGCCCTTATTGCGATACCCCTTTAGTTATAAAGGATGCGTCTACATCTAGTATTATTAAGCCATCATACGTATTACCTTTTAAAATTGATAGAAAAAAGGCTACAACGGAATTTGTAAATTGGACAAAAAGTTTATGGTTTGCACCTAAAAAATTAAAAGATTACGCCGAACATTCTGCCGAAAAATTAAATGGAATTTACATGCCTTACTGGACTTATGATGCTAAAACAGAAACGCATTATAAAGGCTTGTATGGAGAATATTATTATATAACAGAAACGTATACTGATAGTGAAGGTAGAACACAAACCAGACAAGTTCAACATATTAATTGGTTTCCAACAAGTGGCACAGTTCAAAATGAATTTGATGATATTTTAGTTGTTTCATCAAAATCATTACCCGAAAATTTAGCAAACGAATTAGAACCTTGGGATTTAGAGGCATTAACAAAGTATAATGATAAATTTATAAGTGGTTTTATTACAGAAAGCTATCAGCTTGATTTAAAAAGTGGTTTTGAAAAAGCAAAAGATAAAATGCAACCAGTAATAAAATCAAGTGTTTTATCTAATATAGGTGGTGATGTTCAACAAATTACTTCGCTCGATTCGAGGTATAATGATATTACATTTAAACACATTTTATTGCCAGTTTGGTTAAGTTCTTACAAGTATAAAGATAAAGTATATCGATTTTTAATTAATGCTCGTACTGGAGAAGTACAGGGCGAAAGACCTTATTCTATTGGCAGAATTGTTCTTTTGGTATTGGCAATAATAATTGGAATTTGTGCCATATTATTTGTAATTGGCGTTTATACGGAGAAATAAATTAAAAAATTTTTGTTTTAAGCTTTCTTTACTTTTGTAGGTTTTATGCCTAACTTTTTCATGCTTCGGCGTTTTTGTTTTTTCGCTTGTTTATTCATGCGTTTAACCTCTTTAGCATTTTGACGGCTCAATTCCGAACTTGGTTTATTTTTGCCTTTTTTATCCAAATAAGGGTTAAAAGCTTCGCGGTTTTTGCCATGCCTTTTGGCTCTGGCCGATTTTCGCCACATTTTTTTACGCTCCTTGCTTTCAGAAAACTGTGCTTTAAGGGGTAGGCTTAAAATGCAGGTAAAAATAAGAATATGTAAAAGGTATTTAATCATTACTACAAATAACGATGTTTTTACTCAAAAGTAACAGTTTGCTGGTGTTTTTTACTAACAGGTTTTATGTTTAAATAGTGTTTTGCAGTTTGTTGGTTTTATAGTAAATTTGTTTGAATAAGAACTATTTTACTATGGCAACTAAAGATTGGACAAAAGAAGAAATATTAGAAGTATATAACACTCCACTTATGGAGTTAATGTATAGAGCAGCAGAAACACATAAACAATACCACACCGTTGGCGAAGTTCAAGTGAGTTCTTTATTGTCTATTAAAACAGGTGGTTGCCCCGAAGATTGCTCTTATTGCCCTCAAGCGGCGCGTTATCATACCGAAGTTAAAGTTCATAAATTAATGAGCGTGCCAGAGGTTGATGAAGCTGCAAATAATGCAAAAGCTGGTGGAGCTAGCCGTATGTGCTTAGGTGCTGCTTGGCGCGAAGTACGTGATAACCGCGATTTTGAAACAGTACTTGATATGGTTAAAACCATTAATAGTAAAGGCTTAGAAGTTTGTGCTACACTTGGTATGGTTACCGAAGATCAAGCAAAACGCTTAGCTGAAGCTGGTTTATATGCTTATAACCATAACATTGATACAAGCGAAGAAAATTATAATAATGTAATTTCTACAAGAAATTTCGATGATCGTTTAAATACAATACATAACGTTCGTAAGGCTGGTTTAACAGTGTGTTCGGGTGGTATTATTGGAATGGGAGAATCTGTAAATGATAGAGTAGGTATGTTATACACTTTAAGTTTATTACGTCCTCAACCAGAATCGGTTCCAATTAATGCATTAGTAGCAGTAGAAGGTACACCTTTAGAAAATCAACCACCAGTGCCAATTTGGGATATGGTAAGAATGATAGCTACAGCGCGTATTGTATTGCCAAGAACTGCGGTTCGTTTATCTGCTGGGCGTTTAAGTATGAGTATGGAAGGCCAAGCTTTATGTTTTATGGCAGGAGCTAATTCTATTTTTGCTGGCGAAAAATTATTAACTACTCCAAATCCTTTATATAATCAAGATATGGAAATGTTTAAAATTTTAGGATTAAATACTAAGCAAGCTTTTGTAGATAAATTAAAAAAAGAAGTAGTAGCATAATTTTGCTTAATACCTTTTCTAATGTCAATACATAAACGTTTTCCAATAAAACTTTCAAGTGAAATTGAAAAGCGTATACAACATTCTTCTTTACGAAAATTAAAAACTCAGTTTCCGTCAATTGATTTTTCGAGTAATGATTATTTAGGATTTTCAACTAAAGGTTTATTGTATAATGAGCTTAAAGGCCTTAATGCATCAACAAAAATAGGTTCTACAGGTTCACGACTTATATCTGGTAATTCTCTTTTATTTAATGAAATAGAAAATGATATAGCCATGTTCCATCATGCAGAAAGTGCTTTAATTTTTAATTCGGGCTACGATGCAAATTTGGGATTATTATCCTCTGTTCCTCAAAAAGGAGATTTAGTGTTATATGATGAATTAATACATGCTTCAATTATTGATGGCATCAGGTTAAGTTATGCTACGAGTTATAAGTTTAATCATAATGATGTAGAATCGATAAAAGATTTAATACAAAGGCATAAAGAAAGCTTTAAAGAAATTTATATTGTTGTAGAGAGTGTTTATTCTATGGATGGTGATTCTGCTCCATTAAAGCAAATTGCAGAAGTTTCAAATTTATGTGATGCATTTTTAATTGTAGATGAAGCCCATGCCATTGGTGTATGCGGACAACAGGGTAGGGGACTTTGTAACGAATTGCAAATAGAACACGATTGCTTTGCTCGTATTTATACATATGGCAAGGCTATGGGTTGCCATGGTGCAGCCATTGTTGGCAATAGCGATTTAAAAAACTATTTAATAAATTTTGCACGTTCGTTTATTTATACCACTGCCATGCCAGAACATAGTTTATTGGCCATTAAGGCGGCTTATAATTTATTAGTTAAAACCAATGAAATAAATAGCTTGCAAGCTAACATTGCCTATTTTAATGCGCAATTAAATGATACTATAAACTTTATAAAAAGTAGCAGTGCCATACATTGTATAGTAAAACCTGGCAATGCCGAAATTCAAAAATTAGAAGAGGATTTGGCGGCAAATAACATTTTTGTAAAATCTATAAAAAGCCCTACAGTAAAAGAAAACCAAGAACGCATACGTATTTGCTTGCATGCTTTTAATACAAAAGAAGAAATTGAAGCATTAATAAAAGGTTTAGAATAGTTGGTTAAGCAATTCGTCCTTGTTTGCATTCCCACAATAATTTAAATTTATAACAGGCTTCATTGAATGTGCAACTTAAGTGGCGAAGATTTATCTGTTATTTGATATTTGTTTTTTTTAGAATATCCAATATTTTTTTAGGATCTTGTCGATTATCCCAAAATGCTGTGATTATAAGAAGTTCTTTATTGAATTTGTAAAATATACTAAAGTGACCTAATACGGAAACGTGAGTGTTAGGGAAATCTGCTTTTTTAAATAATTCGGGGTTGGATTGGATTACGTTAATTTGCGAAGCAATTAGTTTAATTAATTTTTCTGCATAAGTTGTTGTGCCATTGCGTTTAACCCAGTATTTTAAAATTTCTCTACGCTGTTGGGCAGCTGTCTCAGTCCAAACTACAGTTCTTTTAGCCATTTCAAGTCAGATTTGTCGAGTTGAGAGTGGGGAATTAATTTTTTTTCTTTAATATCCTTTTCGCTGAGGTTTAGCATTACAATTTGCTCCTCAGTTAACTTAACAGTTTCCGCGTCTATTGGACTATTTTTAACTAATTGAAAAAGTGCAGTTAAATATTCCTTGTTTGAAATAGTAAAAAGTTTTTCAATTATTCCATTTCTAATATGGTCAGTTGTAGTCATTGTTGGTGATTTTTAATATAAAGTTAATTAAAACAGATTAATTTCCAAAATTGCTAAAAATGTAGCTAGAAAACTGAAATGCACGTTGTTGTTTTAAATGTATCAGAAAATAAATAAATTGTTCAATCAATAAAAGTCCTACAGTAAAAGAAAACCAATAGCGCATAAGCATTTGCTTGCATTTAATACGAAAGAAGAAATTGATGCATTAATAAAAGGATTAGAATAGATGGTTAAGTAGCTCCTAAGTACCTCGTCCTTGTTTGCAACGAGGACGTTTTAACTGAGCGTTTTTAACGCTCAAATTAAAACTTTGTAATTATAACCATACAATTATAACCTACTTAATCAATTGTATTACTAAAAATATTTTCTTCTGGATTTGAAACAATCTTTTATAAATTATGATAGTTATTTAATGCGTTGAAAACGCATTTCTAAAACGTCCTCGTTGCAAACGAGGACGAGTTTGGCTGCTTTTGCAAATGCCGAAGCCGAATGCCCAAATGGGATTTAGGTTTTGTTATAGCCTGGCGGTTTCTTTTGCAGTTAGTTTAAATCCAGCTTTCGTTTCCGCATACACAGAAACAAATTAGCTAGTCTTTTTGCCAGTCAGTAAACCAGTTGTCTGTTCCTCTGATAACAACAAAGAAGCCGCCACAGAATGTGAGAATTCCTCTGATATCATGTAGAGCTGAAAGTGACACATAACAGATAGTGAGACCAAACACCCACTCAATATTGGAATAGATGCTCATTTTTGTTTTCTTCAGCCATATCATAAGGTATGCAAGGAACCACACCGAACCAAGAATCATAGGTTTAACCCACCAGTGTCGATCAATAAAACTTAATAATTCATTGTAGTGAATGAGCAAAAATATTAACGTTACAACTAAATTAATTGCAAGCCCAAACATTGCAGACACGAAGACAGGAGCAGGTAAATATTTTTTTTTACTCATTAGTTTTTGTTTAAGTAGTATTGAATTTACCACTTTTTCTGTAAATTAGTTCTAAAGCACGAATTAAATACGAAAACTTATTAGCAATAAACTTTAGGTCTGCGTTAGGTCTACCAAGTTTTAGTGAGAACGATACAATGCTTGAGAATTTGTGAGTGTAATTGTCGCCACGAAACCTGAATTTAAATTTGTTTGAAGTAAAACATTGATGTCAACGTTTAGGTTTTGGTTCTCGTCCTACCGCTTGGCTATAACATCCAAATAAAACTAACTCTCTCATCCTTATCTGTATTATTTAGCAGGCTATGGATGTTTTTAGCACTATTTAGATAATTTAAATTTACTCTTTTAAGCATTAATAATCAAATGGAATTAACAGTTTATAATTAGGGTTCAATTAATAAACATCATTACAGTTATAGAAAACTAAGACCGTATTCGAATTTATTTAATGTTAATTCTCTTCAAAATTAATAATCCATTCTAAGCCATATTTATCTCTAAACATGCCATAGCATGGCTCTAATGGGTCCTCACTTATAGGCACTTCTATTTGCGCATCTACTGTAAGCCCTTTGTATAGTTTAACTGCTTCTTCATAGCTATCTGCATTGATAAAAATTTTACTTCTATTTTCGTTTTCATTTGTCTTTCCCATAAATTCCGGAACGTCATTAGCCATTAAAAATGATTGTCCAATTGGTAAAGCAATGTGCATTATTTTATTAGCATCTGTTTCTGATACCTGAAAGTGTTCATTTGCAATGTCTTTAAACCTAATAAGTTTTGTGAAATCGCCACCAAAAACAGATTTATAAAATGTGAATGCTTCTTCGGCATTTCCATTAAAGTTTATATGAGGATTAATTTGCGCCATTTGTTTTTTTAATTTAACTTTTTATGATAGCTAAATTAAAAATTTCTCTTTCATATTGTTTAATTTTTTTACGAAAGTCTAGACCTACATTATAAACAAACTGTTTTTTGAGTGTGTGTGGTAAAAAAAAAGAGGCTGTCTCAAAAGTCAGTTTTAAAGTCATTCTGAACTTGTTTCAGAATCTAGAGATGAGTAAAATCAACCTCTTTAGAGATGCCGAATCGAGTTCGGCATGACGATTTGGGACTTTTGAGACAGCCTCTTTTAATGATAGCTAAATCTTAGTTTATTTATTTTTTGTAAACCATTATATTAAAAACAAAAGCTTGCATTTTTTTAATTTGTTCGCTACGTTTTAAACCTTTTATAGAAGATTTTTTTGCATTTAACGTTAATTCTGTTTTTAAAGATTCATCTTCTATAGATGCTATAGCTTGTTTAATTAAGTTAGATTTAATAGCAAAACCTGTTCCTTCTGCACTGCTTAATTTACCTCTAATAATACCAATTACATTACCTTGTTCATCTAATAACGGACCACCACTATTACCTGGGTTTACAGGAATTGATACTTGGAACATAGTTGTATCATTATTATATCCAGATAATGCACTTAAAGAACCTTCGCCATATACCATATCTTTACGAGGGTAACCAATAGTAAATACTTTATCTCCAATTTCTGAAACATTATTATTAAAAGAAAAAGGGTAAGAAATTTTATCTAAAGCTTCCGTATTATCAAGTTTATAAATTGCAATATCTAATGTAGGGTCTGTAGCTACTAGTTTTGCAGAAACTCTATCTAAAATGGAGTTAGTTACAAAAACTGAATCGGCATTTTTTACCATGTGTAAACTAGTAATAAAATAGCCCTTGTTGTTTAAAGCAAAACCTGTACCTTCTATATTTGCTGGTGCATATGCAGCTTTTACAATATTGTTTTTAGCAGTGTGTATTCCACCGATAATGGCATCTTGAGAATATTTTAATTCTGCCACATCTCTTTTTAAATCTGTAATATCGTTGCTTTGTTTTTTTAGTAAGTAGCCACCAGTACTTAAAACGGTTAAAGTTCCTATTACAGCCATAACTGCTACCGAAGCAGCAACAGCCACTGTTTTACCATGTTTTTTAACAAAGCCTTCGTTTATAGAAACTATTTTAGCATCTTTTCCAAATTCTTGTTGGTGTATAGTAGAAAATAATTGTTTAATGTTTTGGCGTTGCTCATGGTTGTTTAAACCTTCAATTAGCACTCTGTGCTTTTCAAATGCTGTTGCAAATTCTAAATCAGTTTTTAAACGTGCTTCAAAATCAGTTTTTTCTTGTGGAGTACAAGTTCCAAATAAGTAATTGTCAAATAAATCAGTTGCTCTCATGTTTCTCTCTCTTATTAATCTTCAAAAAAACTTCGTTTTAAACGTTGTAAACACTTGTATTTTTGGGTTTTTGCATTATCTGAATTTGTATAACCAAATTTTTCTGAGATTTCGTCCATGCTTAATTTATACACATAAAAATCTTTTAAAATGGTTTTACAAGGTTCACCTAATTCTTCTAGGCTTGCGTTCATTTTTTCAATATCTGATTCTTTTTTAATATGATCAGTTAATTCTTCGGTTACATCAACTACTTCATCTTCTTCGTCTTCTTTAAAACGATAAGTATTTCCGTTTTTACGTAATTGTTTTAACCATAAACGTTTTGCTATAGAAAAAATAAAGGTTTGCAACTGGCAATTTAACTCAAAATTGGGCTTTTGTACGTTTTCGTAGAGCACAATTAGTGTTTCTTGGTAAATATCAGCTGCAGATTCGCTATTTCCGCTATTGTTTACAACATATTTAAGAACGAGGTTATAGTACTTTTTGTATAAAGCACGTAACACGGCATCGTTGTTATGCTTAAGGCCTTCTACAAATTGTAGATCTGTGTACGTTACTTTCGACATAAAGTCTGTTTGAGTTAATACCTAATTTGGTTAAAGGTAACCCACATTTTTTGGATTTTTATGGTATTTGGTCTAATTTTTTAAGAAAAAGCTTTGTTTTTCTATAAATATGCCTAAAAACTTATTTACAAATCGCTAATCAAGGGAAAAGAACCAAGTGCAATTGTTTAACAAATAGTGCTTAATAAAAGAATTTTTACTAATAGACTTTGTATGTGTTAAGGTATCACTAGTTCAGATGTAGTATTCATACAGTTCGTCATTGCGAAAGAGGCACGATTGAAGCAATGCTTCGACAGGCTCAGTAACCATCTCAAGTAATGTGTGAGATGGCTTCGTTCCTCGCCATGACGAAAGGTAATAAAGTTTATAAAACATAAATGCTTAACCAATATAAAGTTTAATATAAATAGCCTAAAACAAACTGAGTTGTTTATCACCAGCCTTGTAATTAAATTTATCTAATGCAAAGGTAAATTCTGTAGTTGTTTCAAGGAACTTAGTTTTTGATAGTTTGTACAATTCCATTATGGCTTCAGCAATTTTGCCTTCTCCTTTTATACGAACACTTTTTCTGCTATCGCCAACTTTACCGCCATGGCATGAACTAATTTGATTCCACACCTTTGTTGCTCTATCTGGGAAATTTTTCACTAACCAATCTTTAAAAATGTGTTCTACAGCGCCATTTAATCTTACAATGGTAATTCCAGCTGTAGTGGCTCCAGCAGTAGCAGCTTGTTCCATTACTTTTGGAATTTCATGGTGGTTTATTCCTGGAATGATTGGCGCTATCATTACGCCACATGGAATACCGTGTTTCGTTAGTTTTGCAATAACTTCCATTCTGTTTTTGTAAGTAGAGGTGCGAGGTTCTAATAACTGTCTTACTTTTTCATCCGACCCAGTTACAGAAATCATTACATGTACTAAGTTTAATTCAGCTAATTGAGTTAAAATATCAATATCTCTTTCAATAAGGGTGTTTTTGGTAATAATAGCAACAGGATGTTTGTATTTTAAACATACCTGCAAAATACTACGTGTAATGCCAAGTTTTTTTTCAACGGGTTGGTAGCAATCTGTATTTCCAGAAAGCATAATTGGTTGAGGTTTCCAATTTTTATTACTGAATTCTTTTTCGAGTAATTCAGCGGCGTTTTTTTTGACAATAATCTTTCTCTCAAAATCTAAACCTGCACTGTATCCCCAAAATTCGTGAGTATTACGGGCATAGCAATATACGCAACCGTGTTCGCAACCTTGGTATGGGTTTAATGAGTAGGCTAGCCCAATATCCGTACTTTCAACTTTGTTTATAATGGTTTTGGGGTAAGTATAAATAATTTCTGTTTCCTCTTTTTGTAAAAAAGGCTCATCAAGAACTTCCTTAAACTCTTGAACGTAGTTGTTTTTACTAAATTGGTTGTGAGGATTAAATTGTGCACCTCTTCCTTTAAAATAATCTACAGTAGCAGTTTCCATGGCTTATATTATTTATTAACACAAAAATATTAATAAATAATAGCAATTGGTTGCTATAAATTGTAGCATTATGTATTTTGGTAAAAATACATTGTTATTTTATTTGGATTCTTAATCCTTCTGTATTATTCCAAACAATCATTTTGGCTTTGCCTTTCATAAAGTTTAATTCTTCTTTACCATTTCTTAGGCTTTTTTTAGAAGGTTCTCCAAATTTTTCAATTAATTGATTAAATAATACTTTAATAAATTTTGAGTATGATTCAGCTTCTTCCCCAGTATTGAAATAAGAAAAATGCAATTTTATAATTTCAATTGGTTGTTTTTCAAATGCCCAAAATAGTACAGATAATTTGTGATGCGCTCTTAAGCCATGTGTTGGATGATTTATTGCCAAAATGTACTCAACTGTTTGTTGTTGTTCACTTTCAAGCTCTATATTGTCTGGATTTTTAATTTTATCTAATATGTATTTTATATCTGTATGCAATGGGATTTCTAAAAATGAAAAACCATTTTCTTCATTATAATTTAAATTTGTAATTATATAAGAAATTACCTCATTTGAATTTTGAAGTTCTTTATTTTGCATAATCGTAATTTATTAAGTTTATGAGTTTTGTTTCTGTATCTACTAAATGTGGTTTAAATTGTATAAAATAATTTAATTGCCATGTTTGTGTTTTTTCGGCTTGTTTACTGCTTGTTATATCCCATGGTGGATAAACTCTTATACCTCTTTTGCCATCACTACCATTATGAGTTATGATTTTATTTTTTGCTAATAGTTCTTTAGGGAAAATAAATTGCCCCAATTTATCTTCAAATTTCACAGTAATTATATACGCATCAAAATCATCCTTCGTATTAAATGGTTCAGTAATTCCATCGCTATTTCTTTTCCAAACGGTTACAAATTGACCATTTTTAGTGGGCGTTATTTTAGCAGTACGATGTATAATTTTTTTACTATCAAGTGTAAAAGTGCAGGCATCATATTCTTTGCTTTCATCACTAAAACATAAATCGTTAAAACTTAAACCGCAATTTTTATAAAATAGTTGTAACGTTTCAAAAATAGTATGATTAGTTTTTTCTAACATATTTGCTTATTTCTTTTTGGCTACACATCTTATTACAGAACCTGTTCCAACATGGTAAAGCCCTTCATTAAGTTCAATAATGGTTTCTTCTAATTCAATAAATTCAAAGTTTGTAAAATCTGCTTTTAATTCTTCAACAGAAAACAACATATCTAAATCTTTAGGTCCGCCAACTTTGTTGTTTGCCGTATTATAACTTAAATGAGATTTACTAAATGCTTCAAAAATTAATGTGCCACCAGGTTTTAAAAACTGTACTAATGTTTTGTGATAATTAGATTTGATATGAGCAGGAAAGTGCGCATAAATTAGTGCTAAAGCATCAAACTGATTAGGCATGAAATTCAAATTTTGCAATTCCCCAACTTGGTAATCAATAGTAACATTATTTGTTTGCGCAAGTTTAATGGCTTTGTTTTTACCTTCATTACTAATATCAAAAGCCGAAACTGTAAAGCCCTGAGTAGCTGCATATACAGCATTTCTTCCTTCGCCTTCTGCAGGGAAAAGAATAGCACATGGTTTTATTTTTTGTAATTGCTCTTTTAAAAATACATTTGGATTTGTGCCGTAGGCAAACTCTGGGCTGCTGTATCTGTCATCCCACATTTTAGAATTTGGTATGTTCATTATAATTTTAATAAAGGTTAGTTGCTTTTATTTATTTGGTTAATAATCCAATTAATTTGTGAATCATTATTTGTTTTTAAATCTATAGGATTTATTTCTAGCTCAACATCAGGCTTTATACCCTTTGAATCATAAATAAAGTTTGGTGTTTTCATTTTAAATTGTAAAAATGGAATCCATACCATTGTTTTAGAATAAGCTAATATAAATGCCTGTAAACCAGAATTGCTATAATCACTTCCTTGTGAGTATTCGCCATAAAATTTTCCAATATTGTAATTTCTTAGTAGCGATAAAAAGTGACCTGTTGTAGAAAAACATTCCCCATTAAGTAAAACACTTATTTTTCCTTTGTAGTAATTTGATTTGTTTTGTTGTTTTTCAAACCACCAATAATCAAGACTATCTGTTTCTAAATAGCAATTTAAATTGTTAATGGGTTTGGTGTCATTCATATTTATTTCCTCAATGTTATTTGGGTATTGAGCTAGGTATTTCCAGTTATTTACAGTATTGTATTTTACACCAATATAATCAAAGTAATAATATGGTTTATTTATAAGGTATGAAAAAACGAAGTTTGAAATTTCTGGAGCCCCACCGCTATTACCTCGTAAATCAATTATTAGGTTTGGTATTTTTGAGCTATCAATTTTATTGAAAAAAGTTGAAATTTGTTTTTCTGCAAGTATTCTATCCTTTTCTATATAGCCATTTTCGAATGAATGTAGTTTTAGAATTGCAATATCATTTTTGATAATTTTAAAGGATA
>CALMMX010000357.1 GCA_937868545.1 uncultured Bacteroidota bacterium | reverse complement strand
TATTTAATAATAATAGTGAATCCTTATATTTTTATGACAGGATGTCTTTAATGTCATAGTTTATAAGCTTGGTATATTTTTAGCTTAATTTTTTTTATGAGTGTTTTTCCTACCAAAGAATTAAAACGAGTTATATTAATACCAACTATATTATTAATAATATGTTGGTTAATTTTTCTTGCTAATTATTTATTTAATTTAGATTTATTTCAATTCGGAATATCTCCTAGAAAAGCAGATGGATTGATAGGGATTTTATTTGCACCAATCTTACATGTAGAGTTTAACCATATTTTAAATAACACGCTTCCATTATTTGTATTAAGTACACTGCTGTTTTATTTTTATAAGCCAATTGCATGGCCAGTATTTTTTTGGATTTATTTTATAAGTGGAATTTGGTTGTGGATTGGCGGTAGAAATAGTGATGTAACTACACATTATCATTTTGGTGCAAGTATTCTAATTTATGGTTTTGCTACTTTTTTATTTTTTAGTGGTATTTTCAGAAAACATTTGCAATTAATGGTGGTTTCTGGTATTGTTGTTTTTTTATATGGCAGTATTACTTGGGGAATATTTCCTTTTGATGAAAGTGTCTCATGGGAGGGGCATCTTTTTGGGGCACTATCTGGATTATTAGTTGCTTATTTTTATAAAAAAGATGGGCCACAAAGAAATGAATATCATTGGAATGAAGAAGAAGATGAAATTGGTGATGAATATTTGGGTAATGAAGATTTAGACAACCATCAAGGAAATAATGAAACTGAATCAACTAGTGAGTGGAAGCCTTCTGTAAGAATTATCTATCATTTTAAGGAAAAAGATAAGAACGAAAACGAAAATAAAGATTTATTTGATCTTTAATTTACCTTTTCTCCATGCATCAATAAACTGCGCCCAAGCCACTGGGTTAAGTAAATTATTGCTCATTAAATTGTTAGAACCTTGTCCAGCAGAATATAAACGAGTGTATTGTTGTTGCATTCTTACTCGATAATTAGCTGCAGCATCCATTGTGCCTCCTTTAATAGAAGCTCTAACATCTTCATTATCCATGTTTTTGGCAGCTCTTTCAATGTCGGTATCAGTTAAATCTAAATTAAGAATAGCGCGTTTAAACTGTTCTTTACTTGGCCATGGAAACACATTTACAGTAGGAAGTAAAATAGTGTCTTTGGTAAGAATTTGAATAATAGAATAATGCCTTCCACTTAATGTATCCGCTAAATTGTATATTTTGTTTTTATGATTAACTGAAAAAAATTGCATTTCATCTCCTGGTCTTGCAACAATTGTAAAAAAACCATAATAATCACTTACGGTACCAGATCGAGTTCCTTTTAACATAATAGAAACAAAAGGAATAGGTTGTAAACTATCATCCAATACCACACCAGATACTTGAATAAATTTTTCATTTCTTTGATTATTATCAGTTGTTGTTTGAGAATAACCTTTCAATGTTAAAAGGAATAATAGCGGTATGATTAATATTTTTTTCATTAATTAGGTGTTTTATAATTTCAGTATGAAATGGAATTTAAACTCTGTTTTAATTCTGTACTTATTTTACAGCTTTTTTATAATCTATAAACTTACGATTTTTAAGTTTAAAATTTAGCTTTTAAACATAAATTAACAAGCTTTAAGTTACTATTAGGGAGATGATATACATCATAAAATAGTGATAAAATTATTGAAATCACACCAACACTTTTATTAAATTAGAGGCTTAAAAAAAACTAAGTATATGGAATATAGAATAGAAACTGACACAATGGGTGAGGTAAAAGTACCTGCTCATGTTTACTGGGGTGCACAAACAGAACGTAGTAGAAATAATTTCAAAATTGGGCCTGAAGCAAGTATGCCAAAAGAAATTATTTATGCTTTTGCTTATTTGAAGAAAGCTGCGGCACAAGCAAATTGTGAGTTAGGAGTTTTAAGTGCAGAAAAAAGAGATTTAATAGGAAAAGTATGCGATGAAATCTTAGAAAAAAAATTAGACGACCAATTTCCACTAGTTATTTGGCAAACAGGTTCTGGTACTCAAAGTAATATGAATGCTAATGAAGTTATTGCTTACCGTGCACATGTTTTAAATGGTGGAAATTTAAATGATGAGAAAAAAGTGTTACATCCAAATGATGATGTAAATAAATCTCAAAGTAGTAATGATACTTACCCAACTGCAATGCACATTGCAGCGTATAAGCAAGTAGTTGAAATTACAATTCCTGGGATGGAAAAGTTACGTGATTCATTAGACAATAAAGCGAAAGCATTTGCTAATATTATAAAAACTGGACGTACACATTTTATGGATGCTACACCTTTGTCTTTAGGTCAAGAGTTTAGTGGATATGTGCAACAAATTAATATGAGTATTCGTGCCTTAAAAAATGCACTTGAAGCTGTTAAAGAATTGGCTTTAGGTGGTACAGCTGTTGGTACTGGATTAAATACACCAAAAGGATACGATGTATTAGTTGCGAAAAAAATTGCTGACCTTACTGGTTTGCCATTTGTTACAGCACCGAATAAATTCGAAGCTTTAGCGGCACATGATGCTATGGTTGAATTAAGTGGTGCATTAAAAAGAAGTGCAGTGGCATTGATGAAAATAGCAAATGATGTTCGTATGCTTTCTTCAGGTCCTCGTTGCGGTATTGGTGAAATTATTATTCCTGATAACGAACCAGGTTCTTCAATTATGCCAGGAAAAGTAAATCCAACGCAACCAGAAGCATTAACTATGGTTTGCGCTCAAGTTATGGGTAATGATGTTGCTGTTTCAATTGGAGGTAGTATGGGTCATTTTGAATTAAATGTATTTAAACCGGTAATTGCATATAATGTATTACAATCTGCTCGTTTAATTGGTGATGCTTGTGTATCCTTTACAGAAAAATGTAGTGATGGAATTGAAGCAAATTTACCAGAACTTAAAAAACATTTAGAAAATTCATTAATGTTAGTTACTGCTTTAAATACTCATATTGGATATGAAAAAGCTGCTAAAATTGCTAAAACGGCTCATAAAGGAAATAAAACTTTAAGAGAAGCTGCAATTGAATTAGGATACGTTACAAATGAACAATTTAATGAATGGGTTAAACCTGAAGATATGATTGGTAGTTTGAAATAACATTCTAAATTATAAGAAAATAAAAAAGCTCGAAGTAAAACCTTCGAGCTTTTTTATTTTAAATTATTTATGTTTTAAATTTATTGGGATTGTTTTAAAAATTTCACCTTTTTTGTTACGCCATTTAATTTTAAGTCTATAAAATAAACACCATTTGGTAAAGAAGAAATATTTGCTTTTATATCAGAACCCATTAAACATAATTTGCCAAATACATCGTAAATAATGTAATTTGAATTTTCAGTAAAGTATAATGTGTTATTGGCTGGATTTGGGTATAATTCGATACTAAAATCATTGTTTTTTTCAATAGTGTTTGTTGAAAGTATATTAATTACGGAAGTTGAGGAATCACTTGCACAACTGTTGTAAACAACATGAGAAACAGTGTATGTTCCAATGCTACTATAGGTGTGTGTTGGATTAATAGTTGTGCTGGTTCCTCCATCACCAAAATACCATGTGTTTGTTAAGCTTGCAGTATTACTAGTAAATTGGTAGTTTAATGCGCTAATCACAGTTTGGCCAAATGGCGCATAGGGTGAAAATTTTCCAATATTCCAAGTTGCTAAACTATCTGTAACTACTGTATGTGCAATTTGTTTTAAGAATGTTTCATTAATTGGTAAAATACCAGCTGAATAGGTGTTAGTGAGTACGCTTTTATGAAATAGAACTTCATAAAATACACATGCTGCAAGATAAGAACCCTCTATGGAAGGATGACTTTGATCTGAACTGTAAAGTTCCAATGTTGGATTTAAATTAATTGATTTTCTAAACGCCTCACCAACTGGAGATAAAACGGAATGTGTTGTATCTGCAAATATTTTGTAAGAAGACCTTAATCTGTTTTGCATACCATTATAAGTACAAACTGGTGGATAAATAGGGCAATTTGAAGCATCACCATATTTTCTACCCCAAGTTTCATAAAATACCGTTTCGCTGCATGCATTATAATGTTTAATAATGCTATCAAGTTTAATAGCATATGGTAATGTTTGGGTAGCCACTTGGGCTGGTGAAAACGATGGCTCTTGACTTTGCGCTTGCAAAACCACATAATCCCATGGTTTTGATGTTACTTTTGTAACTGTAGTTGGATCATAAAAATGTCCTTGAAATGTTTGTCCTCCTGGACAATTACTGTCAAAAATTAATGTGTCGCCATTTGCAAGCGCAATGTCTTTTATTAATTGTGGTAAATTATTAACGTATGTATAACTGTTCCCTAAAAATAATACACTTAGCTTGTTATAATCTTGAGCATTAATTTTAGCAAATGTAACTAAGCTCAAGAAAAAAATAATTGACTTCATAATTGTAGTTTAACAAATAATATTGATAAACAAATGTATTAAATACATTTTATTTTACAAGTGTTACATGTCCTACATAATCATGTTTTTTACCCAACACATCTACTAATTTTACTTTCCAAATGTATACATCTTGAGGGCAATCTTTTTCTTTGC
>CALMMX010000356.1 GCA_937868545.1 uncultured Bacteroidota bacterium | reverse complement strand
ATCTAAACAAAAATTAACACGTTCAAGTTTTTCTTCTTTAGTCATGTTGGTAAACATATCTAAAGGAAACATTACATTTTGTTCTAGTGTTTGAGAATCAAATAGAGCTCCACCTTGAAAAAGCATTCCTATTTTTTTTCGAACTTCTTGTTTTTCCTTAACTCCTAAAGTCGGAAAATTTTGCCCATCATATAAAATTTCACCACCATCAATTTCGTGCAAACCAACCATTAGTTTCATAATAGTTGTTTTACCACTTCCGCTTTCCCCAATAATTAAGTTAGTTTTCCCTTGCTCAAAAGTAAAAGAAACGCCGTCTACAACTAGGCGTTCGCCAAAAGATTTTGATATGTTTTTAATTTCGATCATGTTAGGAATAATTGAGTTAACAAGAAATTAAAAATTAAAATTAAAATACTACTGTATACAACAGCTGCTGTACTGCTTTTTCCAACTTCTAAAGCACCGCCAGAAGTGTAATAACCAAAATAAGATGATATCGAGGTAATTAAAAAGGCAAAGGTTAAAACTTTAGTAAATGAATAGTATAATTTCCATGGTTCAAAAAAAGCTTGAATTCCAAATATGTATTCGTAAGATGAACAAGCACCAGTTGCAATACCCATTACATAGCCACCGAAAATTCCTAAAAACATACTTAATGCTATTAAAAAGGGCATAATTAAAACACCAGCTGCTATTTTTGGTAATATTAAATAACCAGCAGAATTGATACCCATAATTTCTAAGGCATCAATTTGTTCTGTAATTCTCATGGATCCAATTTCTGAAGCAATGTTGGAGCCTATTTTTCCTGCTAATATTAAACTTACAATTGTTGGCGAAAACTCAAGCAACATTGATTCACGAGCTGTGAAACCAACTGCGTATAATGGAATAAATGAACTTGTAAATCCAAAGGCAGATTGGATAGTAATTACCCCACCCATAAAAAATGATATAATGGCAATAATTGGCAACGAACTGATCCCAATATTATCAATTTCGTGAATAATCTGCTTCATATATACCGATAGTTTTTCTGGCTTACTAAAAACGCGTTTAATAAGAATGAAATACCTACCTAAGTGAAAAAATAGCTTCATAATTTAATGGCTAATATACTATTTTTTTATTTCACTCACGTTTGCATTTATAAATTTAACTAAGGAAAGCTACCCTTTTAATTTGAAAATAAGTTGGATTTTAACTTAATGGTTGATTTTAGTGTTGAAAGTTATAATTGGTTAAAGGTGTTTTATTATTTGTTAAATTTTCTGCATTATAAATAATTTCTATGGCTCCACTATTCTTAAAATCTGAGATTAGGGTGGTGATTTTTCTTTTCGTCAGCGAATTAATTTCAAGTGCCGCTGTGTTTGGTGGAATACGTCCAACATTTATTGTATACAATACCAAAATATTTGAACCATTATTTAAATTAATCGTGATTTCTTTTTTTGTTTTTGTAACTAATAAATTTTCTTCAATTAGTTGTCCGTTTAAATAAACAGATACTATATCTCCATCTACTCTATTTTTGTCGTAAATGTTGATTTTGATGGTAGGCGCAGTAACTTCAATTTTTTCTTGTACTTTATATTTTCTTCCATTTAATTTTCGTTTATTAAATTTTACAAAACGTGGTTCTTTAATTATAGTGTCAATTATTTTTTTTGCAGGTGTAATTATTGAATCTCTTTTTGGCTCAAACACTTTAATTGCTATGGTAGAGCTAAGAATTGGACAGCCAGTAATATTGCTTGTTACCGTGTAAATTGTGTTTTTTGTAGGATTAACAGAAAATATATTTTCATTTGTTGTAGTTATAATCTGATTATCTGACCAATTATAATTACCACCACCAGATACGGTGAATGTTACAGGGTTTCCTTTAATTACAGTGTTTTCTGAAGTTGTGATTTTTAATTCATTGTCGCATTTCACATTTGTAAAAGTAAAATCATCTATATTTATCCAATTACCAATATCGCCAATAGGCATTAAAACTGTAATATATTGGCCATTGTTTGGGGCTACAAAAGTAAAAGTTCGCTGTGTCCATATATTATCAGTTGGTAAAGTAGGAGTAGTATATATTTTTGTTCCAATTGAATCATTTGTTGTTGACAGTCCAATTTGTATATAATTTGCTAAATACCTAGTATCTTTTCTATCATAAAAGGAAATGCTGTATTTTTTTCCTTGTTTTAAAGGTTCTACTAATTTAAGTGCAACTATATCTGTTTTGCCTCCTGTAAGTGCAATGTACCATGATTTATGTTTGGCGCCACTTCCTCCATATAAATTCGAATTAATAATATCAACGTCACCATAAGAACCAAAGGCAGTAACTCCTTTTAACATTGTATTTAAGGCTGAATTTGAAAGATTAATTTGGTCTGTATTATTTGCATCATTTATTTCAAAGCTTCCATTAATAAAGGCTTGAGGAAATAAATTTAAAGTAAGTAATAATAATGTGAAATTAAGAATATACTGTTTCATCTTAGAATGTTTTTAAACTAAGATGAATTATTTTTAAAATTCCATAAATAGATAAAAAATTATTCTAAACCAATGTGTATAAGCGCTTCGCCTTGGTTTACAACTGGATGATTGTTTATACCAACAATATAACCATCATGGTGAGAAATAATTTTATGTTCAATATTTCCAAATGGGTTGCAAATAACACCTAATAAATCACCTTTTGAAACATAAGCGCCATTCATAACACTCATGTGAAATAATCCACTAGCGTTTGCTCTTACCCATGTATCGCTCGTTATTTTAACCGATGCGTTGTTTGGAATATCAATATCAGTCATATCAAAACTCTTTAATAATCTAAAGCATCCGTTAATTCCTTCATTAATAGCAGTGTAATCAAATCGAATACTTTCACCCCCTTCATACACTAAAATAGGTTTTCCTTTTTTTGCAGCCTCTTTTCTAAATGTCCCTTCTCTGTATTTACTATCAATAATAAGCGGTGCAGAGAATTTTTTTGCAAGCGATAGGTTTTCGGGGAATTCAAAAACGCAGCGTATTTGAGGTGAGTTATTAATTTTTGCACCACCAGTATGAAAATCAACACCAAAATCAATTAGTGGAATGATATGTTTCATCAAATCATAGGCAATTCTACTGCCAAATGAGCCATTTTTATTACCGGGGAAACATCTATTTAAATCTCTACCATCTGGTAAATCTCTACTTCCAAATAAAAAGGAGACACTATTTATTACTGGTATTGCAATAACGCTCCCACATTTTAAATGATTTAAATTTTCGTGTGTAATTAATTTTCTAATAATCTCAATGCCATTAGTTTCCTCACCATGCATACCAGCAGAAAATAAAATAGTAGGTCCTGGTTTATTACTTCTAAATACAAATACAGGAATTTCTATTTTTGTTTTTGTGTGTAATTCGTATGAGTTTAGAACTATTTGTTTGGTTTCCCCTTGTTTTATAGTTTGCGAATTGATTATAAAATCTTCCATTTTTTTTTTGAATTATAATATGCCTATTTGTTTTGAAATAATTAAAGCTTCATTTACATCTTTTATAAAATAGAAATAGGTTTCTTTTCCTTTTAGTAATTCTTCAATACGAGCTTGATGTTTTAAATTTCCTAATCTATGAATAAAAATTGCTTTTATGCGGTTAGGGAATTTATTGTATAGTTCTAAATAAATATCTGCATCTTTTTCTCCACCATCTCCAATTAAAACAAATTGTAAATGGGGGTAAAGATTTATCAACTTTTCGGTTTCGTCTTTTTTATGTGTTGAATAATTTTGTAAAGCATCTTTTGCTTTTTTTCCAAAGTCTCTTAATAAAACAATTCCTTTAGGGTATTTATGAGTTTGAATAAATTGCAATAAATAGTCGTATAAGTTCCAAGGGCTATGAGAAATATAAAAAAAAGAGTTATTGTGTTTGGCATATAATTGTTGGTACCAATTAGGCGTATCTTTTATAGTTTTGCGTTTATTAGCTGAAATAAGAAAAGAATTTAGTAATACTTTAATTTTTAAAAATGATAAGACATTTGTATGCAATATTGTATCATCAATATCACTTATAATTGCATATTTTGCATTATTATCAGGGAATAAAATTAATCCACTAGCTGAAATTATTTTTCCACTTTTTACATCATTAACAGAAAAGGTAATTATTTCATTTAATAAATTATTATTCTCAGAAAAAGAATCGTCAATTAAATAAAACCCTTCGCTGTTTGTAATAGTTTTTTTTGAAATTCCATTAAAAGTATAGGTTATTTCACAATTCGGAATTTCATCACTTTCAATGCGCTTATAGCTATTTATTAAGTTAAAAAAGTAGTTGTTTTTTTTATAAATAGTTCTTTTTTTTAATACTCTGCCGTAACAATATATTCTGTTTTTATAACCATAACCAATGTAAGGTTGAATTTCAATTTCCATTATTTTAAATTAAATTCGTAAAACACATTATTCTCCAGGTTTATTAAATTCATTACGTTCTATATATTCAATAATTTTTCCAGCAATATCTACTCCTGTTGCTCCTTCAATTCCTTCTAGTCCAGGAGATGAGTTTACTTCCATAACTAAAGGCCCACGGTTAGATTGCAATAAATCAACACCAGCAATGCCTAAACCTAATTTTTTACAAGCTTTAATGGCTGTTGCTCTTTCTTCTTTGGTAAGTTCTATTAATTGTGCAGTACCTCCTCTGTGTAAATTGCTTCTAAATTCACCTTCCTTTGCTTGGCGTTTCATTGCCCCAACTATTTGCCCATCAACAACAAATACGCGTAAATCTGCACCTTTCGATTCTGCAATAAATTCTTGCACTAACATATTGGCTTCTAATTTTAGGAATGCTTCAATTACCGATTTTGCTGCTTTTTGATTTTCAGCTAAAATAACGCCAATACCTTGAGTGCCTTCTAATAATTTAACTACGCAAGGAGCTCCACCAATTGCCTCAATTACGCTGTCAATATCTTTATCATTTGGAGAACTTGCAAAAGCTGTTTTAGGAATTCCTAAACCTGCACGTGCTAATATTTGTAAGCTACGTAACTTATCTCTCGAACGAACAAGTGCTTGGGATTCAACAGCAGTAAATATTTTCATCATTTCAAACTGTCGGACCACAGCTGTACCATAAAATGTAGCACTAGCTCCAATTCTTGGAATTACTGCATTTACATCAGTTACTTCTTTACCATTAAAATAAATGTGAGGACGACCTTGTTCAATTACTAAAACACATTTCATGTGGTCGAGTACAATCACTTCATGTCCTCTTTGTTCTGCAGCTTCAACTAAACGTTTAGTAGAGTATAAGTTTTTATTTCGAGATAAGATTGCAATTTTCATAGGTTAGTATTAGTTTTTATTAGTACTATGGTTTAGCTTATTTTTTATTATTTGTAATTGATGATAAGTTATTTTGAGTTTTAATTCCGTTAGTATATATAAGATTTACATCAACAATAAATTTGCCTTTTAATAGTCTCCTACCAATTAAAATAGGATAACGCATTCCTCCTCTGTCTGTTAAAGAAACTGTAGTGTTAATTTTTTTTCGGCCAATATGAAAAATTGTTTTGATTATATAACGTTCTTCCATTTCGCCTGATGTACTCTTAATTTTTTTTTGAGTAAAGTCGCTGAAATTAAAAATCGAATCATCTAAAAATTTTACCATTAAAATTTCAGTACCTTCTTTTTTTATTAGATCAATATGTTTGCAATGTATAGCGCATGTATAAGCTCCTGTATCAATTTTAGCTTCTGTATGAAAAATATTTAGTTCAGGCAAGTCAACAAATTCTCGTCGCCCAATTATTTTAACACTATGTTTTTTTAATGCCATGATATATATGTCCAAAGTAATTATTTTATTGATAATTCAAAAAAATAAATAAGAAATTTGAAGTAAATTTTAATTAAGCTTATTCTAAAAAATAAATATCGTCAAATGGGGAATTTATAGGCGAGCCTAAATTTACAGGAGCTGACCAGGTTTGCGTATTTTCGTTCCATTCACTTTTAAAAATATCATATCCTCCCATATTTTCGTGCCCTTTAGATGAAAAATACAATGTTTTACCATCCTTTGATAACGCTGGATACTCTTCATCATAAGGAGTATTAATTGTTGAAATGTTAACAGGAATGGTTGCCCATTTGCCATTAGCAATTTTCTTTAATTGATAAATGTCTTTTCCATTTGCTTCATTTTCGCCATAGCTCGAAAACAATATTGAATTTTTTTCTGGGGTTAGATAAATTAGTGAATTAAAATTTTTCTTTTTATCAATTACAGATTTCATGTCATCTGCAATAACTAAAATTTTACCGCCCGATTCAATATCAGTTAAAGAATTGTGTATGGCATTTTGATCAACATGTTTTTTTGCATAAACTTCTAAAACAACAGGATTATTAACTAATTTAATTCCACTGTTACAATATTTTATTTCTTGTTCAATATTCAATCTTTTAACTTCATCTACTTTTGATAGTGAAATAAATTTTTGGTAATAATTAATGGCTGTACTAAATCTATATCCCATTTGATACGATTTTGCTAGGTAATAATACACGTCAATAGGTACGGTTTTTAGAGCAGTGCTAGCTTCTAATGCATTTATACAGTCTACTTTATCTCTAGTAATGTTATATAAACACATGCCATAACGGTAATTATCCATTGGCTCCAAATCAATATAAACATCAAGATGTTTGTATGCTATAGATGCTTCTTGAAAAAGAGATTGATTGTATAAATCAAGTGCAACTTTTAAATCTTCTTTGTCTTTTTGTGCTTCTTCAGCACTACGTTTTGGTTTTTTATTTTTAATTACTTTATTTTCCGAATTTGTAGCTCCTTTTGTTTTATTTGATAAATCAGTATTTTTTGAGGATATGGTATTTTCAAATGATATTTTTGATGCTTCTAGAGCAGTAAAATAATTATTAACTTTTATTGCTT